>NZ_JAUEUE010000015.1:0-211540 GCF_032485055.1 Bradyrhizobium sp. SZCCHNRI20481 | reverse complement strand
CTCCTCGGTGATGGTGTCGGTGTACGAGCCGGCGGCGCAGTCGATCTGCGCGGTCGACGAGCACGGCGCGATCGTCGCGGCGCTACGCGACCGCGACCTGATGCGCGCGATCGCGGTGTCGCGCGAGCACTTCCTGCATGTCGAGGGCCGGCTGCGGCTCGACGAGTGCCCGGCGCCCGACGGCGCGGATCTCGCGGCGATCTTTGCGCCGGTCAAGCCACGCCGCAGGGTGCGCTCAGGATTGTCTTGACGCTCCTGAGCGTCGGCCGTCACGTCCTCGGCGGGCTGTTCGGCGGCGCGCACCAGGGCAGCGCCATCCGTGGCATGTAGTGGCCGCTCCACGCGCAGACCTCCTCAGGCCCCCTGCGCTTGAGCGCCATCTTGACCGGCTCGGCCTGGCTGATGCCGACATGGAGCGCGAGCAGCGCCGCGCCGATCGGATAGGCGAAGCGGGAGAAGCGCAGGTCCGCCAGATGATCGAGCAGGACCATGCCGGCAATGATGATCAGGGGATCGGTGAAGACGAAGTACTCGACCTTCAGCCCGCGGCGGACACCGAGCGTATCGATGCCGATAGCAGCGAGCATCAGGAGAATGGCCTGGATAGCGGCCTGCCTCTCACCGCGGCGCCAGGCCATGACGATGCCGGGGATGATCAGCCAGGTCAGGAACACCGTGGGCCGCGCCGATGTTTGCAGCACGAAGGTGTAGCGCCTGATGACCCCGAACAGCCCGGACAACAACAGCCCGATCGCACCGCTCAGGCTACCGGCGGCATCTGGCGCGTCGACAAAGGTGATCATCTTCTCCAGCGGATTGAGCACGACGACGACATCGTTGACGTCGTAGCTCAGATCCAGCGCGAGCAGGCCGATGGCGGCGCCGGCGACCATCGCCAGTAGCGCCGCAACAGTTTCGGCCGCGCTCACGCGCCACAGCCACGCGAAGACGACCATGCAGGCCGCGATCAGGCCGAGCAGCGCGAGCTGATAGACGCCGAAGCGGCCCAACAGCATGGGTTTGAGGCCGGCAGCCGTTGCGTTGACAGGATCGAAGCCGGCGACGATCAGGGGCCAGGCAGCGCTCATGGCGAGCAGCGCAGCGATCCCGGCGACCAGCACGGCCGCCCAGGCGCGCGGCGATTGCCAGAACGCAACGCTTCGGCTCGTCGCCGTGCCGAACGGCAGCACCAGCACGGGGATCGCGGCGATCAACAGGATCGCATGGACCTTGTTCTCCAGACCGAGCGTGCAGAGCGTGGCGGCGAGCCCGATCGCAAGCGGACGCGCGAGGCTGGCGCGGCGCGCCGCCACGATCAGGATCATCAGCGCGAGAATGCAGAACGACGCCGCCATCATCTCGCTGCGCAGGATGCGCAGATGCATCTGCACGCCGCCGGAAAATACGAAGGCCGTGACGGCGAGCATGGCGATGCGCCAATCGGACACCAGCCGGCGCGCCAGCCAGGCAAAGGCCAGGATGAGGCCCGCCGCCGTCAGCAGCGCGGCGACGCGTCCGGCATGGACGGCGCCGGTCATCGCGACATCGAAGGCAGCGTGATCGGCGGGGATCGCCGACAATGTCCAGGCGTCGAGCAGGCCGAGCCGATGCAGCAACGCGAACCAGGTCTCGACCGACAGGATGGTGAGATAGGCCGGGTGATCGAAGAAGGCCTGCGCGCCGCCATCGTTGATCGCGAGCGCGTTGTAGATCACCATGAAGTCCATGTCGGCATTGCGCCAATAGACGGTGAAATAGCCGACGGCCAGGAACGACACGAGCGACAGCAGCAGCGCGACCGCGACGCCGCCGTGCCAGCCGAAGCGCGTCAGGCGATCGAAGGCGTCACGAGGCGGATTCGATGTTTTCGTAATCGTTTTCTTCGTCATGCGCGGGCTTGTCCCGCGCATCCACGTCGTCCTTCCTCGGCGAAAGAAGGCGTGGGAGGCCGGGTCAAGCCCGGCCTTGACGACGTAGGTCGATTGGCGAACGATCGGCGCAGCCTCCTCTGAGGCTGGACACCGCGAACTCCCGTCATCCTCAGATCGCCTTGATCTTGAAGAACGCGAACACGACCATCTTGAGCAGCATCCAGCCGTGGCGGAAGCGGGAGATCTGGGTCTCGCCATAGCTGCGCGCGGCGTAGCGGATCGGCAGGTCGATCGATTTCAGGTTCAGCTTGGAGGCGCCGAAGATCAGGTCGAAATCGCCGAACGGATCGAAATCGCCGAAATAGGCCTTACCGGCCTTGAGCCTGACATAGTCGCTGCGGCGGAGCACCTTGGTGCCGCAGAGCGTATCGGTGTAGCGCTGGTTCAAGAGCCACGAGAACAGATAGGAGAAGGTCTTGTTGGCGATGAGGTTGAGGAAGCGCATCGCGCCCTCGTCCATCGGATAGACCAGGCGCGAGCCGTTGATGAACTCGCCCTTGCCCGAGCGCAGCGCCTCGAAGAACTTCGGCAACTGCTCCGGCGGCATGGTGAGGTCGGCGTCCAGAATCATCAGCACGTCGCCGCGTGCCGCGTCGAAGGCCGTGAACACCGCGTCGGCCTTGCCCTTGCCGGGCTGCCGCATCAGCTTGATGTCGTGGTCCGGGAACGCCTGGCGCACCCGCTCCATCTCCTCATAGGTGCCGTCCCTGCTGTGGCCCTCGATGAAGATGATCTCGATGTCCGGGCAGAACGCGGCGATGCGCTGCACCGCGGGCTCGATGTTGCCGCGCTCGTTGCGCGCGGGGATCACGACGGTCGCCGAGCGGACGTCGTCGCTCACGCAGCGGAGCGAGCGCGACACCAGATAGTGCCGCAGCGACAAGGCGCGCAGAATCGGGAGCACGCTGAGGAAGCGGTTGGCGAAGCGGCCGAGGCCGTAGAGCCGCAGCGGCGACAGCACGCGCTGCTCGGATTTCACCGGATCGAAATCGGCAAGCTGCGCGAGATTGCGCAGGTCGGCCGGCGACAGCACGTTCTGCTCCGGCTGCGGCATCCGCAGGCCCAGTGCCTCCGCAGCCTTCAGCAGCGGATACCAGAGGTGCGAGAAGTAGCCGATGACGAGGCGCGTCTCGCGCGTGCACAAGGGGTGCAACTGCTCGATGAACTGCTGGCAGTCGTCGAGCGAACCGATGGTGTCGAGCACCAGAATGACGTCGAACGGGCCGGTGGCGGCGGCGAGCGTGGCCGGATCCTCCGCGTCGCCCAGAATGAAGGTCAGCTCAGGATGCCGGCTGCGGGCGATCTTGATCTGCTTTTCGCTGAAGTCGATGCCGACGCCGTAGGACGGCGCGAGCGATGCCAGGGTGTCGCCGAGGCCGCAGCCGATCTCGAGCACGCGACTGCCCGGCGGGATCAGGAAGCGCAGATAGCACGCGTCCTCGCTGTGAAAGAACGCCGCCTTGTCGCGCCAGCCGGCGCGCGCATCGGCGAAATCGTTGGCATGGTCGAGGATGGCCGCCTTGCGCGGTGACAGCGCCTTCGTTGCCGACGACAGGGTTGCGGCAACCTGCGACCGCTCGCGTTCGTCCTGCCGGACCTCTTCGTCCAACTCCGCCACCTGATACCACCCCTGTTAGGAACTACGTCCTTCTAGGCCAGCCCGGTTGGGCGGAGTCAAGGCGGCGGCAGAGAAGTCCTGCGCTCTGTTGGCATCGTGGCGCCCCCGCTCTGACGCGCGACGGAAACGAGCAGACATCGGCCAGCCACATTGAGGCCGCCGCGATCGTTCGCGCCGCATACCTCCGATCTTTGCATCTCATTCGCGCTCGCAACTAAGCGGGCGCGGGAAGACCGGTGACGCTGGACCGTCGTTGCCAGGTTGGCGCCGGCACCAACGGCTTGAGCGCCCGCGCGCCTGCCTTCGCGGGGCACGGAAGCACCTGACGAGCCCGCAGTCGCGCCCCCTCCTATCAACAGCTGCGCTCACCGTCCGCAGCAGAATTTGTATTTCTTGCCGCTACCGCACGGGCATGGATCATTGCGGCCGACCTTCGCGGTGGCGGCCGCCCGCTTCGGCTGAGTGACGACGGCTCGCGCGTCACCCTCGACGAAGCGCCAGGCGCCGTCGTCGTCGCGGCGAAACTGTGAGACCTCGTGGTGCTCGATGGTCTTGCCGGCCTCGCGATAGGTTGCGACGAAGCTGACGACGCCGTCGGCGTCGCCGGGCTGGCCGCGGACCGACGAGACGATACGCAGGCCGAGCCATGTCGCGCGCGTCGCCCAGGTTCTCGCCGCGGCGGCATCGAACGCGCTGCGACGGTCGGCGGCGAGCGTCGATTCGATGTAGCCGATGTCGCCGCGCGTATAGGCCGTATAGCGCGAGCGCATCAGAGCTTCGGCCGTCGGCGGGCGATCATCACCTTGGAGATAGCGACCGCAACAACGATCGTAGGGAAAGCCTGAGCCGCAGGGACATTGCATGAGACGACGACGGAGCTCCACATTCGAGGTCCTACCATAGCGCGCCGCGAGGCCGAGGCACCCGCGCGTTCGCCCATTGAACAAGAAGGGCGTCACTTGCGGTTGTGACCGCAAAGACGCAGTTCTCGGTTGGCGATCATCCGATATGTGAACGAGGACCTGGCACCGTTTCGAAACCGGCGAATCCGTGTTAACCATTGGTTAAGAACAAGGGTGTTGGGCGCACGGCTGACCGGCCCGGCCCCGCGCGGACCAGAACCTTCCGGGCGCCGCCTCATTACGTGGCGCTTGTGACCGCAAGCCCTCCGCATCATCGGCGGATCAGGGCGCGTGAGACGCCAACGATTTCTTCGCGCGACGCCAGCCCGGCCGCAACAACGAAAGCCCGCTTCGAGGCGGGCCGCTGCTCGATTCCCGATCAAACGTGCACCCGATGCCGGCGCGAGACGCGCTGCGTGCAAACGCAGCGTCGCGCCCATCACCACCGATTGGAGCAGCCCCGATGGCTGATGAGTCCGTAGTCGCATCCATCATTCCCTGGCAGCAGCCAAAGACGGCCAAGCCGCGTCCGAAGCGGGCAAAGGTGGTCAAGCCGCGTCCGCGTCCCCGAGCCGACAAGGCGGAGAAGGCCAAGACGGCGGCGCTGGACGACGAGATGCTGGCCTCCGAGACGCTGATCATGCCGGACTTCCTGGAGTTCGTGAACGAGCCGGCGAAGAGCCGGGCGGCGGCCGAGCCGGCACGGACGGAGGCCGCCGCGAGCGCGGCCGCCGCGGCGATCCCCGCAGCAACCGCGCCGACGACAATGACACCACGGGAAACGCCCGCGGTGATCGAGGGCGAGGTCGTTCCGGCCGCCGCGCCGGTCACTCCGGCCAAGGTCGCACGCGGACGCCTCACCGCCTCGTCGATCCTGCTGCAACTCGCCGCGCTGGCGCTCGCCGCGGTCGGCATGGCGATGAACGGCTGGTTCGCGCATTCGCTCGGCTCGAACAGCACGGCCGGCTGGATGTTTCTCGCGGTCGGGGTCACCGCCGACCTCGTCGCGCTGGTGATGCCGACCTGCGCCGCGCGGCTATGGCAGGGGCGCCATCGCGCCTCGGCCCTGACCGGCTGGACGGTGTGGCTGATGACCTTCGTGTTCGCGGTCACCGCCGGCATCGGCTTCGCCTCGACCAACATCAGCGACGTCACCTTGGCGCGCGCCTCCCGGGTCACGCCCGCGGTGCAGGCCGCACAGACGGCGCTTGCGGATGCAATGACTGCGCGCGACCGCGAGTGCAAGGGCGGCGTCGGCAAGTTCTGTCGGGAGCGCGAGGCCGCCGTCGCCGAGCGCCGGCTGGCGCTGGACGCGGCGATGTCCACGGTCAGCCAGACCGCCGATCCGCAAACCGAGGCCGCGATCAAGTTGGTGGCCTGGGTGTCGCGCGGCGTGGTCAAGCCCTCCGCCGAGGACTTCATCATGCTCCGCCTGATCCTGCTGGCGCTGCTGCCGCAGATCGGCGGCATCCTGCTGATGGTCGGGCGGAGGGTGTGAGAACCCTTTCGCCGCCTGCGAATTTCGTTGCGGGGGCGGCTCAGCGCCTGTTGCGGCCGCGTGACCCCTGCGCACGATGCGCGGCGCGCCACGCGCTCTCGAGCACGGGGCGCAGGCAAGCGGCGTCGACATCGGCCAGCGACACGGTGGTCCAGCCCTGATCACCCCATTTGTTCGGGACCCGGCGAAACACGCCGGGCTGCAGGACGGCATAGTGTTCCTGCTCGTCGGGCGTGAGCAGGACGTTGGCGGATGCGCCATCAGCGGCCAGGGTCGCAAATGTCCGGTGCAGCTTGAACGCAGTGCGATCGAAGTGAGGCGCCTCGGTCGTTCCGGCGAGCGACAAAGCGAGCGTACGAAATTCGTCACCGGTCATCTCGACGCGCCTCGTGCGATCATATTCGAACCATATGACTAGCACCGGCCATGGCGGTCCGCCATGCGGGGCGCACTGCCGCCCTGCACGCGAACGTGATGCCCGGCACCCCGGGGCCTTGATGCATGTCAAAACTATACGACGCCGTTTCTATATGGCTTGCCGCAGGATGGATCAGAGGAGAGCGGCCATGCCGGCACAGAGCACGATGCAGGTCTACCTGAACTGGGCCAGGGAGCGCCTCCACGAGATGGATGCCGCGCTGGCTTCGCTCGAAATCAAGGCGACCGAGGCCGAAGCGGCATCGAAGGCCAAGGCGCAGGAGATCATGGCGGACCTGAAGAAGCGCCGTGGCGATCTCGAGGCCCTGCTCAAGACGCAAGCCGAAGCCGGCGAAGCCGCGATGGCCAGCGCGAAGACCGAGCTGGACGCGCACTGGGCCGGATTCGAGGCGCAGATGAAGGCCTATTTCGACGCCGCCGGCAAGCAGGCCGCGCAGCAGCAGGCGACCTTCAAGGACATCGCCGCCGCGCAGGCAAAGGCGTGGCGGGAGTCGGCCGACAGGTTTCGCGAGGCGGCGGCCAAGGTGACGACGGTCGGCACCACCGATCTCGACGCCGTGCTGAAGCAGCTCAAATCCGACGCGGCGGAGGCCGGCGCCCATCTCGAGAAGCTGAAGCAGACCGGCAGCGAATCCTGGTCGGTGTTCAGCGCCGCCCTGAACGAATCCCGCAAGGCGTTCGACCAGGCCAACCAGGCGGCCTGGAATGCGTTGAAGGGGCCGGGCGCGAAGAGCTGAGGGCATGCGCTACCGACGATTGCTGCAGCCAACGCTGGTGGCCTGCTAATGCCATCAGCGGCCGATCGGGTCGGACATGCCAGCGATAACGGCAACGACCGTTAGGGACTGAGTTCAGTTCCCTTTCGGTCCATTACGTTGCGGCGCTCCGCTGACGCCCGGACTGATCGCGAGCGTGGTGCCCGCGGCACCTCCAGCTTCATAGGCCGTCGTCGACACCATCCGGCTCCTACTACGGGCCGAGCGCAGCTTCAGATCGAGCTTGTCGAATTCGGCATCGACCACCGAGGTCTTGAGCACGACCAGGCCGCGACCGCTGCTCTGGTTGACCTGGTCCCGGGCCGCCTTCATCGCCACCAGTCGGTCGGCGATCGACACCACCATGCCGAGCGCGAAGGAGGCGTTGGCGAGATGCCGGTCCTGGTGCCGGAACCGGCGGTACTCGGCCGAGGTCTTGAAGCGACCGAGTTCGGCGCGCACGGCGTTGTCGATCAATTCCGCCAGGTAGTGCGCAACCTCGACATCCGCGGGGAGACCGAAGAACACATAGCTCGCTTCGCCGGCCGGATTCTTCTCGCGCCAGACCCGGCAATCGCAGAAATGCGCGATCGCGCCGATGCAGTCGTCGAGCGGAATGCGCTTCTTGCGATGGGTCTCGTAGACCTTGCGCTCGCACGCCGACGCCCGCAGCTCGAGGTCCGACAGCGACAGGTCGTGGCGATCGAGCAGCTCGGCGACCTTGGCGGCCGCGGACAGCGCCTCGTCCTCGGTGCAGCCATTGGCGATTGTCTTCGCGCGCAAAGCCTGAATGCGGGATTTCAGCTTGTCGAGCGCAACAGGATCGGAGGCGGCAGGATCGAACGTCTGGCTCACCGATCACGGCTCATATGAAGCCCCGCTGGGAGGTGGCGGACGGGGGAACTGGCGGAGAGGGAGGGATTCGAACCCCCGATAGGCTTGCACCTATGCCGCATTTCGAGTGCGGTGCATTCAACCACTCTGCCACCTCTCCAGGCGCAAATCAGGGGCGAGCCCCCGGGTCGGGCGTCGTTCTAGGGCACGATGCAGGGGGTGACAAGGCAGCCGGCCGAATTTTTCCCCGGACCGTCGCGCGGCGCGCGCAGGCCGGTTGCGGTCCGCTCGGGGAAGCGAACCGCTCGCGCGGGTCGGTCGGCTATACCGCCCGACCCGCGCGTCCCAAAGGCCCGAGACTGACGCGTGGGCCCTTCGAACACCGTAGATGCTGGTGCGCTCCGGTCAGCGGAACAGGTCGAAATGGTAGTTCACGCCGGCCCGCACCGTGTGGATCTTGGCTGCCCGCCAGTCCGGCAGACCGTCGTGCTTGAGGTCGGTGTAGAGATATTCGAGCTTGGCCGACCATTTCGGCAGGAACGCCCATTCGGCACCGCCGCCCGCGGTCCATCCGATCTTCACCTTGTGGATCGGACCGTCCTTCAGCTCGCCGGCCGCGAGGCCCGCAGTGCCGTACAGAAACAGCCGTTGGTCGAGCAGCGTGACGCCGGCGCGGGCGCGGCCGGAGGTCAGCCAGGGCGCACTGATGGCGGGATTGACCAGGTCGCCCTTGCGCGACAGGCCGGTGAAGCCGAGGTCGTTCTCGATGCCGACCACGACGAGCGGCGAGAGCTGGTAGTTGTAGCCGGCCTGCAGACCGCCAATGACCCCGGACAGCTTGCCGTCATTGCCGCTCGCAGTATTGGCGAACCCATCATTGCCGGTGAAGGCACCGCCGACATTGGCGCCGGCATAGAAGCCGGTCCAGGAGAACGGCGCCGGCGCAGCCGCATAAGCCGGCGCCTTGTACGCGGTCGCCGGCAGATCCGCCGCCTGCGCCCCGCCGCAGGCCAGCGCGGTCACCGCCAGGGCGGCCAGCCAAGATCTCGCGCCTCTGATCGTCATCTGCTCATACTCCGTGGGGGCGCGAGCGCGCCGTCAAAATCCCACCCCATTTGGGATGCCCTCTTATAAACCGACTAGACGGTTTGTAAATACGGACTGGTATCATGCCGAGGATTTTTTGGTCGTTGCAGGCCACGATGGCTGGCGGAGGTCGGAAAGGACAAGCAAGAGGGTGGGACCGCCGTACGCTGACACATACCGGCGGTCCCGTGTCGCTACATCTTGGGGAAACCGACGGAAGAGACGGGGGTCAATCCGGCCGGCCTGAGCGACGCCGGCGACCCTGGGCCATCTGCGCGTGCATCGCAATGTGAACCGTTCCTTAACCTAACCAGTCAAGGTTACCGGGTTTCAGGCCATCCGATTGGTTGCACGGCGGTTTTCCGCACGTCTTGGACCGGGGAGGCACCCCGCTGCAACGCAGCATCGCTCCCTCCGGGCCGCCGAGAGACATGGTGGTGCGGCCGCGCCGACGCTCAATCCTTCTTCTTCTTGGCCGCCTTCTTGTCGTCGCCCTTCTCGTCCTTCGACTTGTCATCCTTGTCCTTGCGACCGTTCTCCTTGCGACGGTTGGTGAAGCGGGCATTACCCAGCCCGGTGCCGATGGTCAGCACGCCCCAGCGCTCGAACTCCTGCATGAACGGCACCTCGGACAGGCCCTGGACGACGCCGTCATTGTGCATCAGCACCGCGGTGTCGTGATCGCCGATCATCGGGATCGCCTCGACCAGGATGGCCGGAAGGTTGAACTTGCTGCTCTCCCAATTGCCCGGCAGGTTCTGCGCACCCTTCTCGATCGAGCCGTCCTCGCTGATCACGCCGGGACAGGCAATGCCGATGAACGGCGCGAGCCTGAGCCCCTCGGTATCGGCCTCCTCGATTAGGCCCTTCAGCATCTTGGTGAGCCGCTTGACGGCGCCTTCCCGCGTCGGCTCGTCGTCGGCATGGCGCCACAGATCGGACTTCCAGACCGACGCCTTGGACAGGTCCGGCGCCTTCTTCCGGGCGGTCTCGACGACGCCACAGCGGATGTTGGTGCCGCCGATGTCGACCGCGAGGATGCTGTCATGGGCCTCGAAGATCCACGACGGCGCCAGATGCAGCGCGCCGATCAGCCCGGCATCGTCGGGATGGTAGCGGATCGGCTCCAACTCGACGCCGAAGCCCTCGTCCTTGAGGATGATCGCGGTGCGCGCGATGGCGAGCTCGCCGAGCCGGGAATCCCGAAAGCCGCCGCCGACCACGATGCACTCGGTCTTGGCCCAGGCCTTGGTGCGCAGGAAGCGCCGGGTCACATAAGCGAGCTCCTGGGCGAACTCCTCGATCGCGGAGTGCACCACCGCCGAAGCCTCGGTGTCGTCGCCGACCAAGATTGCGTCCAGCGCCTTCTTGCTGATGGTGTCGCTGTCCTCGTCACCGAACGGGTCCTTGTCGGATTTGCGCAACGGCTTGCGCCAGCGCTCGAGGATCTTGCGGAACGCGCCCTTGGAGGCGCGATCGCCGAGGAAGCCATCCTCGTCCTTGAGTTCGATGTTGAAGCTGTCGATCTCGACCGACGGCAGCCGCGCCGCGCCGTGGCGGGCGATGCCCGTGGTGGTCATGATGTCGTCGGCCATCGGATCCCTGCCGTGCTGTGCGTTGGCCCGGACAACGGCGCAGGCGACAGTTTGGTTGCGGCGGGAGGGCGAATGGCAAATCGGGAGTAGCGAATAGGGGTCGAGGTTGGTCGCCACCTGCGTTCCCTACTCGCTACTCCCTATTCGCCCCTTTCCCTTGACTCGTCAGCCGACCCGGCTATAAGCACCCGATCGACCGGCGCGGGTGTTCTCGCGCCGTTTGTCGTTGCGCGTATCCGGCGGGTGTTGAGCCCAAGGGCGCGACGCCGGTCCCGATCGGGCCGGACTTCATGAACCATAACGACTGAACAAGAAGCCGACCCGGGGCCATGGTGCTTCGAGGCCGGGATCGAACACGAAGGATGAGAACGATGTTCGCAGTCATCAAGACCGGCGGCAAGCAATACCGCGTCGCCCCGGATGATGTGCTCGAGATTGGCAAGATCGACGGTGAGCCCGGTACGATCGTGCAGCTGAACGAAGTGCTGGTGGTCGGTGGCGACACCCCGGTGCTGGGCGTGCCCGCCGTGGCCGGTGCGTCCGTGGCCGTCGAGGTGCTCGACCACAAGCGCGGCCCCAAGGTCATCGCGTTCAAGAAGCGCCGCCGCAAGAATTCGCGCCGCAAGCGCGGCTACCGGGACGAGCTGACGCTGATCCGCGTCAGCGAAATCCTGACCGGCAACGCCAAGCCGACCAAGGGCCCGCGGCCGAAGAAGGCCAAGGCGGAAGCCCCGGCGGCCGACGCCGCCGAGTAAGCATGCCGGCGCGATTGCCGCGCCGCATTGGCTTGAACCCTCATCGCGCGGATTTTTCGTCCGCGCCCAGCAAATGTGAATGATCCCTTGGCGGAATCGCGCTAAAGGTGATCGCGAGATCGGAGACGAGCGATGGCTCATAAAAAGGCAGGCGGTTCATCCCGCAACGGACGCGACTCCAAGGGCAAGCGCCTCGGCATCAAGGCGTTCGGCGGCGAGCGCGTGATTCCCGGCAACATCATTGCGCGTCAGCGCGGCACGACCTGGCACCCCGGCCTCAACGTCGGCATGGGCACGGACCACACCCTGTTCGCCAAGATCGAGGGCGTCGTCGAGTTCCATGACCGGGCCAACCGCACGTTCATTTCGGTGCGGCCGGTAGCCGCCCAGGCTGCCGAATAGAATAACGGTGGAACAACATGCGTCCGCCGGGTCCTGATGAACCGGCGGAGCGCCAGATGGCTCCAGGGGAGGCGGGACAACCGGCCTCCCCTTTTCTTTTTCGCTGATCAGTTGATCCCGAAGCGTCGATGGAGCCCGACATGCTGCAGGACATCACGACTCCCACCTTGCGCGAGGCGAGACCTTGCGTCCTCGAGACCCCCCGGCTGACGCTGCGTGCGCCGGTGCTCGCGGACGTGACTGCCATCGCCCGGCTCGCCGACGACCGTGTTATCGCCGAGAACACCCGCCGCCTGCCGCACCCGTATTCAGAGGTCGATGCCGCTCGCTTCGTTCGCGCGCTGGAACAGACGGGTGAGACCGTCTTCCTGATCGAGCATCTGGACACGCCGATCGGCATGGTCGGGATCAATCGACCAGCAACGGGCCGCGCCGAGCTCGGCTACTGGCTGGGCGTTGCGCATTGGGGCCGCGGCTTCGGCACCGAAGCCGCGCGCGCCGCAATCGACCATTTCTTCGAGACGAGCGAGGACAATTTGCTGATCGGGCACGCCCGCGTCAGCAACCCAGCCTCGCGCAACATCCTGGAAAAGTGCGGCTTCCAATGGACCGGCGTCGAGCTGCACCGCTTCGAGGTGCTCGGCTCCTCCGCCCCGGTCGACGCCTTCCGCCTCACCCGCGGCGTCTGGTCCTCGCTGAAGGCCTGGGCCAATGCGGGACGGCGGAACTAGGCCGGGCCACCCTCCCCCTCCAGGGGAGGGTGGCACCTCAGGCCGGCGGATTCACCGCACCCTGTCCCTGCCCCAGGCTTCGTTCCCGCAAGTAGATGTACAGCCCCGCGCCGATGATGATGGTGGCGCCGACGATCGTCGCGGGATGCGGCACGTCGCCGAACACGACGAAGCCGAACAGCACGGCCCAGACGATCATCGTGTACTGATAGGGCACGACCACTGAGGCCGGCGCGAGCTTCAGCGAGCGGTTGACGCAGAACAGCGCGGTCACCGAGATGATGCCGGCGGCCGCGAACATCACCAGGCTGCCGGGCGTCGGCGTCACCCAGCCGAACGAGGACATCGCCGCGCCGAGCAGGAAGGTCCCGACGAATTGCGACGACGCCATCACGATGTCCGGCGTTGCGCGCAGGCTGCGCGTGATCAGCATCAGCACCGCGAACGACAGACTGCCGCCGAGCGCGATCAGCGCCGGCAGGCTGAAGGTCTGCGCCGAGGGCCGCAGCGCGATCAGCACGCCGCAGAAGCCGATCAGGATCGCGGTCCAGCGTCGCCAGCCGACATGCTCGCGCAGCACCAGCGCAGACAGCGCGGTGACGAAGATGGGACCTGCGAGATAGTAGGTGATGACGTCGGCAAGCGGCAGATAGACGGTGGCGAGAAAGAACGCCGCGACCTCGAGCGTCGACAGGATCACGCGCACCAGCTGTAGCCAAGGACGCTCGAGCTGCAGAAAGGCGGCTCGGTTGCGCCAGATGAACGGCGCGAGCAGCAGCAGCGCCGCACAGGCGCGCAGCCACAGCAGTTGGCCGACGGCATAGGTCGACACCAGGAACTTGCCCAAGGCATCGCCGAACGAGAACATCGAAATCGACAGCAGCATCAGGCCGATGCCGGCCAGCCGCGCCGATCGTACATCGTTTTGGACGGAGATCCGGGAGAGGAGGGTCATTGCGCAATGGGCTGGTTGTTCTGGCTGAAGCCCGGGTGCGATATGGTCGCGGTATCCCGGCCTTCACTTCTTCATCGGCTCGTTTAGGAGTCGTGAGCGCGCGCGACAAGCCCTTGGCGGGAAGATGCGCAAACACAGGCGCCGATCACAAGATCACGATTAAGCGAGCCGGGGTTCCGGCGCACCACACTCGCCCGGGCCTCATACTGCAGCTTCTTTTCGATCCGGTTCTTCAACCTGCGATTTTGCTGAACCATTCGGGCGCTCGGCAAAACCCATCATATGCAGTTGCATTTGGGACGAGGCGCTCCGAATCTGACGCGCGATGGCGGCTCTAGAAGCGGTTCGAGTATCTGGTCATGCCAACGCAGCATATCCCCATACCCACATTCGTCGGCAGCAGGGCAGCGCCGGCACCGCATCGCTTGCACCCGCGCGACATCTCGGCTGGCCGCCGCGTCATGAAACAGGGCGTGCGCCCGTTTCGAGTCCGATATGAGCAGTGATGCAGAGGGCAAGAACGAGCTGGATCTCCGGGCGGAACCGCCCGCGATGGGGAATGCTGCGGCAAGTCTGGTGCTGCAGCAGACCGTGGTGCTGTTGGTCGATGTGGTCGAATCCGTGCGCCTGATGAGCGCGCATGAGGCTGCTACCGTTCAGCGCTGGACCGAACTCATCCGCCTGATCGCGTCGGAAATATTGCCCCGGCATCAGGGCACTCTTGTGAAAAGCCTTGGCGACGGCTTGCTTGCTCGTTTCGAGACCGTCAGGGATGCCGTGAATGCCGTTGCCGAGATGCATCGAGCGGCGGCTGCGCAGAACGCCGGGCTCCCGGAGGATCGACATCTTCACTTGCGTGCGGGCATCAACGCCGCAATGGCTTGGAGCGATGGCGTCGACATCTACGGGACCGGCGTCAACCTTGCGGCACGGCTGGCAACTCTGGCCGGACCCGGCGAGACGATCGCAAGCGCATCGGCGCAGGAGGAGCTGGCTGCCGCTCTGGCTAGCCTCGCCAGCCCAGGCGAGACGATCGGGAGCGCCGCCGCGCGTGACGAATTGACGCACGGCGTCGACGCGGTCTGCGAAGATCTCGGCAACTGCGTTTTGAAGCACTTTGACAGGCCGGTTCGAGCATACCGCGTCGGTCCGCCGGGGCCGCAGCCGACCATCGCCGGGAGGCGCGACTACGGAGCGGCGATGCAGCCGAGCATTGCCGTGATTCCATTCGCAGCCCGAACCGAGGCGCCTGGGCTCGTGGACGTCGGCAACCTGATCGCCGACGGCGTGATCTGGCGCCTGTCGAAGTCTGCGAATCTCAAGGTGATCTCGCGGCTTTCGACCGCCGTGTTCCGCGGTCGGACCAGCGACCTTGGCCAGGTCTCGGCGCATCTGGGTGCGGCCTACGTCCTCAGTGGAGCCTATGTGGCCAACGGCAGCCAGATCATGGTGACTGCTGAGCTCTCCGCCGCCCGCGACGATCAGGTGATCTGGACGGATCGGCTCAGCGGATCCGTCGAGGATTTGCTTCGGCCCGAAAGCGAGATGGCCGATCGCATCGCACGAGCCGTACACTTCGCCGTGTTCGACGCCGAGGTCGACCATATCCTGACCCAGCCGCTGCCGACGCTCGAGAGCTACTCGCTCCTGCTCGGCGCAATCAAGCTCATGCACAGGTCCACCAGGGAAGAGTTTCTCCAGACACGCAATATCCTCGAGGAGCTGATCAACCGGCACGGCCGTATTGCGGCCCCGCGCGCCTGGCTCGGCCACTGGTACATCCTGCGACTGACACGAGGCTGGTCCGAGGACCGCACCCGCGACGCAGCCGAGGCCCTGGCGACGACCCATGCCGCGCTTGATCGCGACCCGTCCGACGCGCTCGCGCTCGCAGCCGAGGGGTTCGTCTACTGTCATCTGTTCAAGGACCTCGACATGGCGCGCAGGCGTTGCGAGGCGGCCGTCCTCGCAAACCCCAGCCACGCGCTCGGCTGGCTGTTCCTTGGGACGGTCGACGCATTCAAGGGTGACGGTGCCGCTGCAGTGCACGAGACCCAGCGCGCCATGGAGCTCTCGCCGCTTGATCCGATGCGCTATTACTTCGAGTCGCTCAGCGCGACGGCTGCACTTTCCGCTCATGACTATGCCACCGCTGAAAGACTTGCGCGCTCATCGCTGGCACTCAACCGCATGCACCCCTCGACGTGGCGAGCCTTGACCATTGCGCTCGTGCTGCAGGGCCGAATGGAGGAGGCCCGATCGACACTAGCGAAGGTGCGGGAGGTCGACCCGACGCTGACGGTCGAAACCTATCTTGCCCGCATGCCGAACGCTCAGCTCGAAACCGGTCGGGAATGGGCGCGCTGTCTGGCGTTAGCCGGCCTGCCATCCGGTAACGGCAACTCCAAGCGGCATTGAGGACGAAAAGGATCCGGGCGTGTGAACTGGTCGACAGCTGAGTGAGTATCGCCCGGCGAACTGCAACTGAAAGGACGACCCTACCATTGTGAGCTGACTCAATCATAGGAGGCGGACATGGGCCAACTGGGCGGCGCAGGTGGTGCCGGCGGAGCGGGCGGAGCAGGCGGCGCGGGTGGTGCTGGAGGCGCCGGCGGAGCAGGCGGCGCGGGTGGCGTCGGCGGCGCTGGCGGTGCCGTACTCGGCACGCTTGGCGATGTCTATGCCAATCCGGTGATGGTCGATGCATTGATCCATGTGCGCGAGGGCAGCATCGTCACCGAAAAACCGCTCGTGCTTTATGAGCCGGCGCTCCCGGTCATCGATGACCCCGCCCAAATGGAGCGCTGGGAAGCGTGGGTTCGCGCCTATGTTGCTATCGGAGAGATGCTGCAAGGCATCACCTTCCAGGGCATCACGGCAAACTCTCAACCGTCAAGCTCTGACGCCTTCCAGATATGGTCGTCCGTATCCGGACAGAGATCGCTGATCGCCGAAATTCAGCGGCCGGCACAAACCACTTTCGAACAGCAGATCCCCCTGGTCCTCAGTTGGGCCGAACTGCGCAACGAGCGCGCCACGGAAATCCTGGCGCAGATCGATCCGCAGTTCGCTTTCTGGGCATCGATCGTCTACCTCCATGCCGAGCGGACGCGGCGCACATTCGAACTCATCAACATGGTGCTGCAATTTTGCGTCTACGTGGAGATGCGCGTCAAGCACGCGCTGGGCTGCTACCGTCCGGTCGAATACAACGCCGAGGTCCAGCCGATGATCACGACCCCGGGGCATGGAAGCTTCCCGATGGGGCACGCGACGCAGACCTATGCGGTCACCTACGTGTTGAAGCAGTTGCTGAAGCTTGATCCGACGCGGCACAAATGGGTCATCGATCAGCTCGATCGCGTGTGTGCCCGGATCACGACCAACCGCGTCATCGCCGGCGTCCACTTTCCGGCTGACAGCATGGCGGGACGCATGCTGGGCGTCGCCCTGGGCGAGTACTTTGTCGGGCGTTGCAATGGGAACGAGACGAGCCAGCCCTTCATGAAGCGGACCTTCCTTGCGGCAGGAATCGACCAATACCCGACGACGGATTTCAATCCGTTCAACACCACGATCGTCCCGGCCCAGGATCTCGACCAGGGTCCGTTCTACTTCTCGCAATCTGCCGGCGTGAACGTCACCCAGTCCCCTCTGATGCATCACGTCTGGTGTGAGGCTCAAGCGGAGTGGAAGGGCAGATTTGGCGTTCCGAGCTACCCATAATTCATGCGGAGAGCGAGCCATGGCCGAGCCCGGGGCGCCCAAGAACTATCCGAGATGCTTCGATCCCTATCTCCGATACGCGATCTCGACGGAATTCAAGAACTTCGAGGAAAACCTCCAGGAAAAATGGGATCGTTTCGACGATGACAAATACAGGCTCCTGCTCCTGATCGAGCTGAAAGAGGCTGGAACGGCCGCAGATTTCGCGAAAGTGGCGGGCCAGCTGGAACCAACCCAGCCCGAGTTCGCCACGACAAAGTACGGCATCGAACTCGCGCCTTATGCGGCAGACTCGCGGTACCTGACGATGCGCTGCCGCGCGAGTGCGGTGCTGGATAGCGCATTGCACGAGTCCGTCTGGGGCAATTATGTCAACCGGGTCGCGTTATCCTTGCCGGTCAAACCGTCATCTCCCAAGTCATTCCAAAAGAGTGCGCCCATCCGCCACCGCTTCAAGGAAGGTAAGGAGGCGCCAGGACCGCTTCTGATCGGCATGCTGGACGATGGCTGCCCGTTTTCTGCGGCGCGCTTCCTAAGAACCAGCGGCCCACTGAGCACGCGGGTCCGAGCCATCTGGGATCAGAACCAGAATAAGCAGCCGGTCGCGATCGGAACGCGCAAGTTCGGAATGGAGCTCACCGACTTTGCCTACGGTCTCGAGTACCGACGCGATTTCGCCGCCGGCATAGAGCCGCAGCAGATCGGACTCGACGATTGGATCTCGCTGCACGCGACAGCTACCGATGGCGTCGACGAGGATGGCTGTTACGCAGCCGCCGGGTTCACGACCCTCGCACGCCGGGACTCGCATGGGGGCCATGTCATGGACGTCCTGGCGGGGCCTGTTCCGATTTCCTCTCGTATCGGCCCGTCGAAACCAGGCAAGGACCGCCGCGATCCGCCGAGTTGGACACCTGGTCGCCCCTCGACTGATCCTGCGTGCGACGCTGACGTCGTGTTCGTGCAATTCTCCGATGAATGTATCCGGGATGCGACTGGCGTGTGGCTGAAGACCTATGTCGTCCAGGGCATCCAGTACATTCTGTCGTTTGCAGACCCGGTCAAGACCAGGAACGTGATCATCAGCCTCAGCTACGGTCCGACCACCGGACCGCATGACGGCACGGCAGAACTCGAGAGCGCCTTGTCGGCTCTGGTTGCTGAATACAACGGCAAGAACAACAAGCCGAAGCTCGACATCGTGCTCTCCGCCGGCAACGCCTATCTCAGCGACGGTCACGTCGTCTTCACCAGCGACAGCGAGCAGCCCGAGCACGTCGAATGGATCTGGCGTTTGCCGCCGGACAATACCGTGCTGGTCTTTGCAGAGATCTGGATGGAGGACGATGAGGCCCAGGGAGTCACCGTCACCTTGACGTCGCCGAGCGGCAAAGTTCAGCTGACATCAGGCTGTGCTGTCATCGGAACAACGCTTCCGAAGCCGGGCGGCACCACCCCTCAGCTGATCGGCCCGATCGTCTGGGGCAAAGACAGGATGTGGCTGCTCGAAGTCGGCCCGACCGTGGTGAGGCCAGAAGATCAGGCCAGCAACGAGCACGGCGACTGGACCATCAAGGTCGACGGCATTCCCGAAAACGCCGAAATGCACGCCTATGTGGCGCGCACCGATCCGAACATGGGCGCGCGCACGGGGGCCAAGCGCTCGCATTTTGTCGATTCCAACTGGGAGCAAACCCGGTCGGCTGGGGCCAGTTGCACGCGCATCGACGGGGAGTTCGATCGGACCGGATCGCTGTTGGATCGGTTTGGGACGCTGAACGGGATCGCAACCGGCAAGAAGCACCGGGTCCATGTTGCAGGCGGGTACGTGGTGGCGGATGGCCGCAAGACGCCTTATTCATCGGCGGGCCGGCCCCGCGGCGGCCACCGCATCGGTCCGGATTACGTGCTGCCCTGTGACGAAGACAACGCCCTCACCGGAATCCGTGCCGGGGGTAACCGGAGCGGCGCCGTCCTGCGCCTGATCGGGACGAGCACCGCGGCTCCGCAACTCGCGCGCCAATTTGCGAGATTGCGCGGCGGCTTGGCTTTGCCTCAGCCCACCGCCGTCCCGTCCCCGAACGACATCGCGGAGATCGCAAAGAGGGGCGGCGGCGATCTCGAGCCGCCGTAGCGGCAGGTCGTCGCGGTGCTGCGCGAGCGGCCTTCGGCCCTGACCGGGGCGGGAATCTTGCGCTTTTCCGCGCGATCCGCGGCGGTTTGAGTTGCCCCGGAGGCCCGCCTCGCCTACCTAGAGCCCTATGAAATTCCTCGATGAAGCCAAGGTCTATGTGCGCTCCGGCGACGGCGGCAACGGTTGCGTTGCGTTCCGGCGCGAGAAGTTCATCGAGTTCGGCGGCCCGAACGGCGGCAATGGCGGCCGCGGCGGCGACGTCGTCATCGAGGCCGTCGACGGCCTCAACACCCTGATCGACTACCGCTACCAGCAGCATTTCAAGGCCCAGAGGGGCGGAAACGGGTCCGGCAAGGACTGTCATGGCGCCGGCGGCAAGTCGGTGGTGCTCAAGGTTCCAGTCGGCACCCAGATCTTCGACGAGGACCGGGAGACGCTGATCCACGACTTTACCGCGGTCGGCGAGCGCTTCGTGCTGGCCCAGGGCGGCAATGGCGGCTTTGGCAACGCGCATTTCAAGTCGCCGACCAACCGGGCGCCGCGCAACGCCAATCCCGGCCAGCCCGGCGAGGAGCGCTGGATCTGGCTGCGCATGAAGCTGATCGCCGATGCCGGCCTGGTCGGCCTGCCCAATGCCGGCAAGTCGACCTTCCTGTCCAAGGTCTCGGCCGCCAAGCCGAAGATCGCCGACTATCCGTTCACCACGCTCCATCCACAGCTCGGCGTCGTGAACGCCGACGGCCGCGAGTTCGTGCTGGCCGACATTCCTGGCCTGATCGAGGGCGCGCATGAGGGCGCCGGCCTCGGCGACCGTTTCCTCGGCCATGTCGAGCGCTGCCGTGTGCTGCTGCACCTGGTCGACGCCACCTGCGAGCATGCCGGCAAGGCCTACAAGACGGTGCGGCACGAGCTGGAAGCCTATGGCGGCGAGCTGACCGACAAGGTGGAGATCGTCGCGCTGAACAAGATCGATGCGGTCGACCCGGACGAGCTGAAGAAGCAGAGGGACCGGCTGAAGCGCGCCGCCAAGAAGACGCCGCTGTTGATCTCCGGCGCCACCGGCGAGGGCGTCAAGGAAGCGCTGCGCAAGCTCGCCGACGTGGTCGGCGAACAGCCGGTGTCCCTCAAGGCCAAGAGCACGACCGAGAGCGCGGCGACCGAGGAGCCATGGGCGGCCCCAACGTCACCGCAGGGCTGAACTGAAGCCAACCTTGCCTCGCAGGCCCTCGCTTGCGACACTCGCCGCCATCCATCAACACTTGAGCCCCGTCCCGTGGGACCGCGTGTCAGCCACGCACCTCTCATCACGATGCGAGGGCTCGAACCGACCCTGTTCACGCCATGGCACCCCGTCTCGAAAATTTCCGCCGCATCGTCGTCAAGGTCGGCTCGTCGCTGCTGGTCGATTCCGAGGCCGGCGAGGTGCGCGCCTCCTGGCTCACAGCGCTGGCCGCCGACATCGCCAGGCTGCACAGCCGCGGCTGCGAGCTGCTGGTCGTGTCCTCAGGCTCGATCGCGCTCGGCCGCAGCCGGTTGAAACTGCCGCGCGGACCGCTGAAGCTGGAGGAGAGCCAGGCGGCCGCCGCGGTCGGCCAGATCGCGCTGGCGCGGACCTGGTCGGAGGTGCTCGGTGCTCATGGCGTCAGTGCCGGCCAGATCCTGGTGACGCTGCAGGACACCGAGGAGCGCCGGCGCTATCTCAACGCCCGTTCGACCATCGCCAAGCTCCTGGAATGGCGCGCAGTGCCGGTCATCAATGAGAACGACACGGTCGCGACCGCCGAGATCCGCTATGGCGACAATGACCGCCTCGCCGCTCGCGTGGCCACCATGGCGAGCGCCGATCTGCTGGTGCTGCTGTCGGATATCGACGGCCTCTACACCGCGCCGCCCGCGCAGGATCCGAACGCACGGCTGATCCCCGTGGTCGAGAGCATCACTGCCGACATCGAGGCGATGGCCGGCAGCGCCGCCTCGGAGTTCTCACGCGGCGGCATGCGCACCAAGATCGAGGCCGCCAAGATCGCCACCACCGGCGGCACCCACATGCTGATTGCGTCCGGCAAGATCGAGCACCCGCTGCGGGCGATCGCCGATGGCGGCCGCTGCACCTGGTTCCTGACGCCAGCGAACCCGGTCACCGCGCGAAAACGCTGGATCGCGGGCTCGCTGGAGCCGAAGGGCACGCTGACGATCGATGCCGGCGCAGTGACCGCACTGCGCGCCGGAAAGAGCCTGCTGCCGGCCGGCGTCATCCGTGTCGACGGCCAGTTCGCCCGCGGCGATGCCGTCGTGGTGCGCGGCCCCGACACCCATGAGATCGGCCGCGGCCTCGTCGCCTACGACGCCGATGATGCCGAGCGGATCAAGGGTCGCTCGTCGCCGGACGTGGCCATCATCCTCGGCGTCTCCGGCCGCGCCGAGATGATTCATCGCGACGACCTGGTGATCGGCCCGGCGGGCGCCGGCCCAGCCTGAGGCCAAGGCACCGGCGTTCGCAAACGGCCTCGTTCCGTGCTACTGGAGAGCCTTAATTCAAGGTTGAAAAGCCCATGACCGCGCCTTTGAAAGCCATCGACGGCAGCGCCGATCTGCCCGCCCTGATGAACGACCTCGCCAAGCGCGCCCGTGCGGCCGCCCGCGTGCTGTCGCTGGCGCCGGCCGAGCAGAAGAACCGCGCGCTGGAGGCGATGGAGCGGCGGATCCGCGCCCGCACTGAAGCGATCATCGCCGCCAATGCCGAGGACGTTGCCGAGGCCAAGGCGGCCGGCATGACCTCGTCCTTCCTCGATCGCCTCACCCTGACCCCGGCCCGCGTCGCCGCGATGGCCGACGGCATCGCCGTGGTACGCGGCGTCGCCGATCCGGTTGGCGTCGTGACCGAGAGCTGGCAGCGGCCGAATGGGATGACCATCGAGCGCGTACGGGTGCCGCTCGGCGTCATTGCCGTGATCTTCGAAAGTCGTCCCAATGTGGCGGCCGATGCCGGCGTGCTGTGCCTGAAGTCCGGCAATGCGGTGATCCTGCGCGGCGGCTCGGACTCATTCCGCTCCTGCCGCGCCATCCATGAATGTATGGTCGAAGGCCTGCGCGAGGCGGGCCTGCCGGAGGCTGCGATCACGCTGGTGCCGACGCGCGATCGCGCCGCAGTCGGCCTGCTGCTGTCCGGCCTGAACGGCGGCGTTGACGTCATCGTGCCGCGCGGCGGCAAGAGCCTCGTCGCCCGCGTCGAGGCCGAGGCGCGCGTGCCGGTGTTCGCGCATCTCGAAGGCGTCAACCACGTCTATGTCGACGGCGCCGCCGATCTCGAGATGGCCAAGTCGATCGTGCTGAACGCGAAGATGCGACGCACCGGCGTCTGCGGCGCCGCAGAGACGCTGCTGGTCGATCGCGCGAGCGCCGACAAGATCAAGCCGCTGGTCGACATGCTGATTGGCGCCGGCTGCGAGGTGCGGGGCGACGATGCGGTGCGGGCGGCCGATGCGCGGGTGAAGCCGGCCAGCAACGAGGATTGGGACACCGAATATCTCGACGCGATCATCGCCGCCAAGGTCGTCGACGGCGTGGAGGGCGCGATCGCCCACATCCACGCGCACGGCTCGCACCACACCGACGCGATCGTCACCGACGACAACGCCGCGGCCGACAAGTTCCTCAACGAGGTCGACTCGGCCATCGTCTTGCACAATGCCTCGACCCAGTTCGCCGACGGCGGCGAGTTCGGTTTTGGCGCCGAGATCGGCATCGCCACGGGCAAGTTCCATGCGCGCGGGCCGGTCGGGGTCGAGCAGCTGACGAGCTTCAAATACCGCATTCACGGCAGTGGTCAGACGCGGCCATGACCGCCGCATCCTGTGGTTGAGTTACACGAGCAGCAGGCGGGGGCCGCCGTGACCGACGCCACAGCCATGCGGCCTGCGATCCGCCAGGCGCTGCCGCCCTACAGCGACGGCATGCGCATCGGCCTGCTCGGCGGCTCGTTCAACCCGCCGCACCAGGCGCATCGCGCGATCAGCCTGTTCGCGCTGAAGCGGCTGCAGCTCGACCGTGTCTGGTGGCTGGTGACGCCGGGCAATCCGCTCAAGAACAATGGCGGGCTGCATGCGCTGGCCGAGCGCGCCGAGGCGGCGCGCAAAGTCGCCGCCGATCCGCGCATCGAGATCAGCTGTCTCGAATCCGTCATTGGCACCCGCTACACTGCCGACACGATCGATTATCTGCGCCGGCGCGCCTCCCGCTTGCGCTTCGTGTGGATCATGGGCGCCGACAATCTCGCGCAGTTCCATCGCTGGCAAAAGTGGCAGCACATCGCGGCCCAGGTTCCGATGGCCGTGGTCGATCGTCCGCCCCGCAGCTTCCGCGCCCTGAACGCGCCCGCCGCACGCGCCCTGGCGCGGTATCGCATTCCCGAAGCGCAGGCCAGCCGTCTCGCCGACAGCGCCGCGCCAGCCTGGGTCTACCTCACCGGCCTCAAGCTCAGCCTGTCGTCGACGGGCCTGAGGAACCCGGACGGCAGTTGGAAGTCGTTCTGAACGGCCGCGCTCGCTGTCGCGCGGCATCGGATGTGCATGGAACTTGCCGTCCCGTTACGGTCCGAAGCGGGGCGGCCGGTCGAGAATGTCGGGCCGGGCAGTCGGGGCACTGGATTGTTGAAACCGTTAACCCCACATGCCTAGTATGGTCAGCAGGCCGGGTTGGATTCGGCCTGCGATACAGTGAAAGGAATGGTCCCTGACCACATCTGTATTGTCCCAGTCGGCCTTACCCAAGACGAAGGCAACGACGACCAAGTCGGCCACTGCCAAGTCAGCGCGTAAGACGTCGACCCGAGATGCGGCCTTGCAGGCGCAACCCGACGCCGACAAGACCCTGCGCACCATCCTCTCCCGCCTCGAAGACATGAAGGCGGAGGAGACGGTCACGATCAATCTTCACGGCAAATCGGCGTATTCCGATTACATGGTCATCACCACGGGCCGCTCGAACCGGCACGTCGGGTCGATCGCGGAAAACGTCGCCAAGGGCCTGAAGGAAGCCGGCACCAAGAAACTCCACATCGAGGGCCTGCCCAATTGCGATTGGGTGCTGATCGATTCCGGCGACGTGATCGTGCACGTGTTCAGACCCGAGGTTCGCGAGTTCTACAATCTCGAGCGATTGTGGACTCAAGGGCCGAACCCGGCGAAGACGGTCTAGGCGGCCCCACGCCGCGCCGGATGCGAATCGTGCGGCGCACGTGCTAGTCCGTGCGCATGCGCCTGATCGTGGTCGCCATCGGCCGGTTGAAGCAGGGTCCCGAGCGGGAGCTCGCGGAGCGCTACCGCGGGCGTTTTGATGACATCGGCCGCAAGCTCGGCTTTCGCGGCCTCGACATTCATGAGATTCCGGAAAGCCGCGCCCGCGACGCGGCAACGCGCATCGCCGAGGAGGCCGCCGCGATGTCGGCGGCAATCCCGGACAAGTCCGTACTCGTGTGTCTCGACGAGCGTGGCCAGAACGTCGACAGTACAACCTTTGCGGGTTATCTTGGACGCTGGCGGGACGAAGGCATTCCGGCAGCCGTCTTCGCAATCGGCGGCGCCGACGGACTTTCGCCCGAATTACGGCGCAGAGCCAAGCTTGGGGTTGCGTTCGGCGCTGCGACCTGGCCGCACCAGATCGTCCGCGTCCTGCTGCTCGAGCAGATTTACCGTACTGCTACGATCCTGGCCGGTCACCCCTATCACCGCGCTTGAATAGGGGACGATGGGAGCACAATAAGGACCTCGATGTTCGCTGCGCGGCCCCTCTCCCGTTCCTCAAGAACCGTCCGCAGCGGCCGGTCGTGCCGCGCGTCGCTGGTCGCGCTGCTAATCGTCGTTCCCGGTCTGCCGGCGACGGCGCAGACCGGACTTCGGCCTTCCCTCGCCGGTACCGCCTCACCGACACCGGCGACACCCGAGCAGTTGAAGCAGCGCGAGCAGGAGCTCGAGGCCGCCCGCGCGGCCCAGAAGGCCGCCGCCGAGGCCCAGGAGCGCCTGAAGGCCGACATCGCCGCGCTCGGCGAGGATCGCGGCAAGCTCAATCAGCAGCTGATCGACGTCGCCGCGCAGGTGCGCAGCGTCGAGACGAGAGTCGGTGAGGCCGAAACGCGACTGCGCGGGCTCGACGGCCGCGAGCAGGATCTGCGCACCTCGCTGGAGGCGCGGCGCACCGAGATCATCGAGGTTCTGGCTGCGCTGCAGCGCGCCGGCCGCCGCACGCCGCCGGCCCTGCTCGTCCGTCCCGAGGATGCGCTGCAGTCGCTGCGGACCGCCATGCTGCTGGGCGCTGTGATCCCGGAGATGCGTGGCCGCGCCGAAAAGCTCTCGACCGATCTCGGCGAGCTCGTCGCCATCCGCAAGACGATCGCCAGCGAACGCGACAAGCTCGCCGGCGACCGCGACAGGCTGCGTACCGATCAGACCCGTCTCGCGGCCCTGGTGGAGGAACGCCAACGCAAGCAGAGCTCGGCCGAGAAGGACATGGAAGCCGAAAGCGCGCGCGCGGCTGTGCTGGCCCAGCAGATCGACTCGCTGCAAGGGCTGATCACGACGATGGAGCTCGATCTCAAGAGCGCCGCCAAGGCCGCGTCGACGGCAAGCCTGCAGGGCGTGCCGGTCAACAGCAAGCCGGACGCGAATGCGCTGCGCAACCCGGGCCGCAAGGCGCCCGCGATCGCGTTCGCCTCGACCAAGGGCATGCTGACGTTTCCCGTCAACGGCACCAAGATTCGCGAATTTGGCGCGTCGGACGGCGCCGGGGGCTCCGATAAAGGCATTTCTTTGGCAGCCCGGCCGGGCGCCCAGGTCACAACCCCGTGTGATGGCTGGGTTGTGTATGCGGGTCCCTTCCGCAGCTACGGACAACTCTTGATCCTCAACGCCGGTGGCGGGTATCATGTCCTGATCGCCGGGATGGAGCGCATTTCCGTCAACATCGGGCAGTTTGTTCAGACGGGAGAACCGGTCGCGACCATGGGTAACTCGTCCCAGGTCGCCTCCATTCTCGCTACCAACGCGAGTCAACCAGTGCTCTATGTCGAGTTCCGTAAGGACGGCACTCCAATCGATCCAGGCCCATGGTGGGCCGCAAATGAAGGCGAAAAGGTACGCGGATGATGCGTAAGACTTCGGTAATTCTCCTGAGCGCGGCCACCGGTGCGGCATTGACCCTGTTCGTCTCGCAACCGCGCGCGGTGTTGATGGGATCGACGGCGCGCGCCGCGACCGCCGATACCTATCGCCAGCTCAATCTGTTCGGCGACGTGTTCGAGCGCGTGCGCAGCGATTATGTCGAGAAGCCCGACGATTCGAAGCTGGTCGAGTCCGCGATCAGCGGCATGCTCTCGGGCCTTGATCCGCATTCGAGCTACATGGATGCGAAGAGCTTCCGCGACATGCAGGTGCAGACCCGCGGCGAGTTCGGCGGCCTCGGCATCGAAGTGACGATGGAAGACGGCCTGATCAAGGTGGTGTCGCCGATCGACGATACGCCGGCCTCGAAGGCGGGCATCCAGGCCAACGACATCATCACCAATCTCGACGACGAAGCCGTGCAGGGCCTGACCCTCAACCAGGCGGTCGAGAAGATGCGCGGCCCGGTCGGCACCAAGATCAAGCTGAAGGTCGTGCGCAAGGGTGCCGACAATCCGCTCGACGTGACGCTGACCCGCGACAACATCCGCGTCCGCTCGGTGCGCTCGCGCACCGAGAGCGACGACATCGCCTATGTCCGCATCACCACCTTCAACGAGCAGACCACCGAGGGCCTGAAGAAGAGCATCGCCGACCTGCAGAACCAGATCGGTGACAAGCTGAAGGGCTACATCATCGACCTGCGCAACAATCCGGGCGGCCTGCTCGAGGAGGCGGTCACCGTCTCCGACGCGTTCCTGGAGCGCGGCGAGATCGTCTCGACCCGCGGCCGCAATGCCGAGGAGACGCAGCGCCGTGCGGCACATGCCGGCGACCTCACCAAGGGCAAGCCGGTCATCGTGCTGATCAATGGCGGCTCGGCTTCGGCGTCGGAGATCGTGGCCGGCGCGCTGCAGGACCACAAGCGCGCGACCCTGGTCGGCACCCGCTCGTTCGGCAAGGGCTCGGTGCAGACCATCATCCCGCTCGGCGCCGGCAATGGCGCGCTGCGGCTGACCACCGCGCGCTACTACACGCCGTCGGGCAAGTCGATCCAGGCCAAGGGCATCGTGCCCGACATCGAGGTGCTGCAGGACGTGCCGGATGAGCTGAAGTCGCGCACCGACACCAAGGGCGAGGCTTCGCTGCGCGGCCATCTGAAGAACGACGGCGACGAGAAGACCGGCTCGCAATCCTACGTGCCGCCGGACGCCAAGGACGACAAGGCGCTCAAAATGGCCGCCGACCTCCTCCACGGCATCAAGAACAGCGCCAACACGCCGGCGCCGACCGAGAAGGCCGCGGCCGACAAGCCGGCCAAGGCTGCGAACTGAGAGGCTGCGAACTAGGCGGCAGCCGACAGACGCGCATCGGGTTTGAAGGGCGGCCTCCGGGCCGCCCTTTCCTTTTCTCTTTGGCTTCTTGCTTTCCCGCTCCGCCGATCTACGGGCTTTGGGAGACTGGCCCTGCGTCCGAATCCTCGCCGTGGTATCGTCGACCCGATTGATTCGGGAATTTCGATGACAGAGACGGCCGACGAGCTGAGCGCCCCGCTCGGACAGACGGAAACGCGTCGCAAGCGCCGCATTCGGCTTCCCTTCACGGCCCTGCAGGCCCTTGCGATGCTGCTCGGCCTGTTCCTGGTCGTCTTCGCCGGCTTTGCGATGTTCAACGACAATCCGCTCGGTGGCGAGCCGGTCGCCCGCGTCGCGATCAACGAAGGCGCAAGGCCTGCCGACGACAAGGCCGCCAAGCCGGATGGCAAGTCTGAGGCAAAGGTCGATCACGGCGCGGCCCCCGCGGCCAAGCAGGAGGGCGGCGAGCGCAAGACGGTCACCATCATCGACGGCTCCAGCGGCACCCGCCAGGAGGTCGCGATCGGTGCCGGTGGCGAGACGGCGGAGCCTGGATCGGCCGCTCCGGCGAGCCAGATGCCCGGCGTGGACCCGCGGCTGCTGGAGAAGTCGCGCTACGGCATGATCCCGGTGATGGCCGACGGGCTGAAACCGTTCACCGCCTATGCGGCCGAGGCTGACCGCGCCAAGGCGGCGCGCATGCCGGCCGTCGCGATCGTGATCGGTGGTCTCGGCGTCGGCGCCGCGAAGACGGTGGACGCGATCATGAAGCTGCCGCCGGCGGTCACGCTGGCCTTCACGCCCTATGGCTCCGATCCGACCAAACTCGCCGAGCGCGCCCGGGCGCAGCGCCACGAGATCCTGCTCCAGGTCCCGATGGAGCCCTACGACTATCCCGACAACGATCCGGGTCCGCAGACGCTGCTCGCTACACTCGCACCGGACCAGAACATCGACCGGTTGTTCTGGCACATGAGCCGGCTGCAGGGTTACGTCGGCATCGGCAACTTCATGGGCGCGCGCTTCGTCGCAACGGAAGCGGCGATGCAGCCGATCGTGAACGAGGCCGCCAAGCGCGGTCTGGCCTTGTTCGACGATGGCGCAGCCCCGCGCAGCGTGGCGGCCTCGCTGGCCACGGGACGCGCGATGCCGTTCGCGAAGGGCGACGTCGCCATCGACGCGGTGCCGACCCCGGTCGAGATCGACAATGCGCTCGCCAAGCTCGAAAGCCTGGCCAAGGAGCGTGGCGTCGCCGTCGGGACTGCGTCGGCGCTGCCGGTCTCGATCGACCGCATCGGCACCTGGATCAAGGGGCTCGACCGCAAGGGCATTCTGCTGGTGCCATTGACAACCGCGATGCTGAAATCAAAATCGAACTGAACGAACGTGCGCCGGCCCGACTGGCGACGTGACAGCGTGAGGCCTGCGCAGCGAGGCGCAGGGTCCCGCAGGAAGGCCGAGACCGGAATGACGCGCTACGAGGACCTGCCTTACCGCACCTGCGTCGGCATCATGCTGATCAATTCGGAGGGGCTGGTTTTCATCGGTCGCCGCGCCGGCGGGATCGAGCATGTCGACGACACCCATGTCTGGCAGATGCCGCAGGGCGGCGTTGATCCCGGCGAGGATGCCTGGGAGGCGGCCAAACGCGAGCTGTACGAAGAGACCAGCGTGCGCTCCGTCGAGAAGCTGGCCGAGGTCGGGGACTGGCTGACCTACGACATCCCGCGCACGGTCGCGGGTCGCGCCTGGAAGGGCCGCTATCGCGGCCAGCGCCAGAAATGGTTCGCGCTGCGTTTCACCGGGCCCGATGCCGAGATCAACGTCGAGCGGCCCGGCGGCGGCCACCACAAGGCGGAATTCGTCAGCTGGCGCTGGGAGCCGATGAAGAACCTGCCGGGGCTGATCGTGCCGTTCAAGCGGCCGGTCTATGAGCGGGTGGTGAGGGAATTCGCCACGCTGGCTGGTGGCTGACTCGCGATCGCGGGCCGACCGCGACGCGTGGCCGAAACCGTGTCATACGCTCGCACTGCAAAGAATCTCTGCAGATCCGTCGCGACAACGCCGTCACGATGCGTTGCCATGCGAGACGAAGCCCCACGGATATGAGCATGACCGAAACCAGACCCTACCGGCCGAATGTCGGCATCGCCCTGCTCAATGCCGAAGGCCTCGTCTTCCTCGGGCGCCGCTTCCGCGACGACGGGCCGGAGATCGTCCTGCCCGGGCTCGAATGGCAGATGCCGCAGGGCGGCGTCGACCCCGGCGAGGATCTGCAGGCGGCGGCGCGGCGCGAGCTGTGGGAGGAGACCGGCATTCGCGACGCCGACATCCTCGGCGAGACCGACTGGCTGACTTACGAATTTCCCCCATTCGAGGATCCGAACCACCGGCTCGCGCGCTTTCGCGGCCAGCGCCAGAAATGGTTCGCGATGCGTTTCACCGGACGCGAGGGCGACATCGATCCGGTGACGCCGCGCAACGACCAGCCGGCCGAGTTCGACGCCTGGCGCTGGGAGCGGCTCGCGCGCGTGCCGGATCTGGTGGTGCCGTTCCGCCGTGAGGTCTACCGCGCGGTGGCGCAGGCCTTTGCGCATCTCGCCAAAGCTGGCGACTGATCAACGTCGAAGAGTGAGGCTCACCGTCATTCCGGCCTCGCGCTCCGCGCGCCTCGGAAAGACGAGGTCGAGAGAGTTCGCCGGCTTAATTGTCCTCGACCGTGAACGGGCCGATCGCGATCACCCGGCAATCGCTGTCGCGCGTGGCGCAATCGGCCAGCGCGCCGCCGATCGCGGTCTCCTCGCGATCGCCGTTGAGGCCGAAGCCGGGACGGCCAGCCGTTCCGACCGCGATCGCGTTCCAGCCCGACGGCGCGGCCTCGAGGCGCCGCGCCACCTCCTCACGCGCCTCCGGGGCGATCGCCTGATGGCTGACCGCGCGGAAGAAGCCGGTGGCTTTCATCACCGTCGGCACCGGCACCACGAAGGCATCGTCGAGCGCAACGATGATGCAGGCGGTCCCCGCCTGGGCACCGCAGGCTTCGAGATTGCGGCGAACCACGTCGTCGACGAGGTCGCCGCCGACGCTATAGAAGAACTGCCCGCCGGGCCCGAGCGCGATGGCCTTGGTCCGTCGCGCCGTGCCGTAGTTCGCCTCGAGCCGGGCTCGGCCTGTATCGCGCACCAGCGGCATCTCTGCAGCGCTGAAGGCGCGCTCGGTCATCGGGTCGTGGCGCACCCAGGGCTGCGGCGGCAACGGTGGCTTGCTGTGCACGTAGACGACGCTGTCGCCGACGGCATAGAGCTCGCATTTGCGCGGTCCGTTCGCGTTTTCCGCGCGCTGCTGGCACTGCTCCAGCGCAGCCGATTTCGCGGCCTCATCGCTCGCCTGTCCGGTGACATAGGCGCTGACGCCGTTGATCGTTGTCGCGAACGCCTTGTGATCCGGTGCCAGCACGTAGTCGCGCGCCAGCGCAATGCGGGTCCGCTCGCTCACGAACGGCACGGCTTCAGGTGCGAACTTCTCGGCGGCGACAACGGACGAAGGTTGCGGTGACGGCTGCGGCGAGGCAGCGGGCTGCACGGCGACGGATGACTGCGTCGCCGCGGGGGACGGAGATGAAGACGGGGCCGAGGAAGGCGAAGCCGGCGTGGCCGACAGCCGGGCCAGCGCTTCCGCCGCCGCCTTGGCGGCATCGCGCTGCACAGGATGCGGATCGCGGTAGTCCAGATAGAGCTCAGTCCCGACCCCGACGGCTCCGAGCGCAACCAGGGCGGCCGCAATTCGCCAGATCAGGCGGAGCCCGCCGCCGCGGGCGACTTTCTTTTCTTCCGGCGGCGCGTAGGTGCCGTCCTCGCGGCGCATCGCGACCCGATAGGCGTGCACCGGGGTCGGGATGTTCTTGACCTCCCGCGCACCCATGTCGGCGAACTGCACCGACAGCTTATTGGCGACCTGCTCGTGCACCGCGCGCGAGATGCAGATGCCGCCGACATCGGCGAGCCCCTCCAGCCTGGCTGCGATGTTGACGCCGTCACCGAGCAGATCGCCGTCGCGCTCGACGACGTCGCCGATGGTGATGCCGATGCGGTAGCTCATCTGCCGGTTCGGCGGATAGGCCATGTTGCGCGTGCGCAGGCTCTCCTGAATGTCGATCGCGCAGCGCACCGCTTCGACCGCGCTGGGAAACTCCGCGAGCACGGCATCGCCCGCGGTGTTGAAGATGCGGCCACCGGCGCGCGCGATGAAGTCGTCGACCACTTCGCGATAGGCCGCCAGACGCCGCAGCGTCTCCTCTTCATCCTCGGCGACGAGGCGGGAATAGCCGGCAATATCGGCGGCAAAAATCGCCGCGATCTTGCGCTTCAACACGATCTGCCCTGCCATGTCACCACGCCCAGTCGAACGGCCGGGAGCATGCCGTCAGATCGGCGAGCACGCAACCGGCATCCCTTGCTAGTAGTCATCCGCCGGCCCCGGACGTTCGAGCCGGAAAACGAAAATGGCCGGGCAGAGCCCGGCCATGAACGTTCATTCATACGTCGTGCTGTTGGATCAATGCAGCGCGGTCGTGTTGAGCTGCTGCTGGATCGTCTTGAAGTGATCGAGCCGCTCGATCGCACGATCGAGCTCGTTGCCCTGCTTCTCGTTCAGCTTGGATTCCATGCCGGCGATCTCGGCCGCGAAAGCGGTCTGGTCGAGCTCCTTCAGCGACGTCGCGACGTCGGCCAGAACCGTCAGACCCTTGTCCGAGATCTCGGCGAGGCCGCCGAGCACGATGATCTTCTGCTGCGAGCCGCCAGCGGTCACCGTCAGGATACCCGGCCGCAGCGTCGCCACGAATGGCGCATGGCCGGCGAGCACGCCGAAATCACCCTCCTGGCCGGGAACGTCGACCTGGTCGACCTCGCCCGAGAAGGCGATCTTTTCCGGCGAGACGAGATCGAAATGGAAAGTTGCCATTGGGAACCTGCTGATAGCGAATAGCGAATGGCGAGTAGTGAAGGAGGAAGCAGCGAACAGTTCGTCTATTCGCTACTCCCTATTCGCTATTCGCCCTTAGGCCGCCTCGGCGGCCAGCTTCTTGCCCTTCTCGACCGCCTCGTCGATGTTGCCGACCATGTAGAAGGCGGCCTCCGGCAGGTGGTCGTACTTGCCTTCACACAGGCCCTTGAAGCCCTTGATGGTGTCGGCGAGGTCCACGAACTTGCCCGGCGATCCCGTGAAGATTTCGGCGACGTGGAAAGGCTGCGACAGGAAGCGCTCGATCTTGCGGGCGCGGGCCACGGTCAGCTTGTCCTCTTCCGACAGTTCGTCCATGCCCAGGATGGCGATGATGTCCTGCAGCGACTTGTAGCGCTGCAGGATCTGCTGGACCTGACGCGCGGTCTGATAGTGCTCCTCGCCGACGACCAGCGGGGAGAGCATGCGCGAGGTCGAGTCGAGCGGGTCCACGGCGGGGTAGATGCCCTTTTCCGAGATCGCGCGGTTGAGCACGGTGGTGGCGTCCAAGTGGGCGAACGAGGTCGCCGGCGCCGGGTCGGTCAAGTCGTCGGCCGGCACGTAGATCGCCTGCACCGAGGTGATCGAGCCCTTGTTGGTGGTGGTGATGCGCTCCTGCAGCGCGCCCATGTCGGTGGCCAGCGTCGGCTGATAACCCACCGCCGAGGGGATGCGGCCGAGCAGCGCCGACACTTCCGAGCCGGCCTGGGTGAAGCGGAAGATGTTGTCGACGAAGAACAGCACGTCCTGGCCCTGGTCACGGAAGTGCTCGGCGACGGTCAGGCCGGTCAGGCCGACGCGGGCGCGGGCGCCCGGCGGCTCGTTCATCTGGCCGAACACCAGCGCGCACTTCGACTTGACGCTCGGATCGGGATTGTGCGGATCGGCGTTGACCTTGGACTCGATGAACTCGTGATAGAGGTCGTTGCCTTCACGGGTACGCTCGCCGACGCCGGCGAACACCGAATAACCACCGTGCGCCTTGGCGACGTTGTTGATCAGCTCCTGGATCAGCACGGTCTTTCCGACGCCGGCGCCGCCGAACAGGCCGATCTTGCCGCCCTTGGCGTAGGGCGCCAAGAGGTCGACGACCTTGATGCCGGTGACGAGGATTTCCGCTTCGGTCGACTGATCGGTGTAGCTCGGCGCGTCCGCGTGGATCGGGCGCAGGCCCTCGGCCTCGACCGGGCCGGCCTCGTCGATCGGCTCGCCGATCACGTTCATGATGCGGCCGAGCGTGCCGACGCCGACCGGCACCCTGATCGGCGACCCGGTGTCGCTGACTTCCTGGCCGCGAACCAGGCCCTCGGTGGTGTCCATCGCGATGGTGCGCACGGTGGACTCGCCGAGATGCTGGGCGACCTCAAGCACGAGGCGGTTGCCGCCGTTCTTGGTTTCGAGCGAGTTGAGAATGGCCGGCAGGTGACCTTCGAACTGCACGTCGACGACGGCGCCGATGACCTGGGTGATGCGACCGATCTGGTTGGCTGCGGTAGCCATTGGATTTCTCTCCTTACGATCCGTATACGAAACCACGGTCGGCTCGACCGGGATATGTCCTTGGGTTGCGCTTCAACGGGGCGCGACGCGATCCGGTTAGACCGCCTCGGCGCCCGAAATGATTTCGATCAGTTCCTTGGTGATCATCGCCTGACGCGTGCGGTTGTAGATCAGCGTCTGCTTGCGGATCATCTCGCCGGCGTTGCGGGTGGCGTTGTCCATGGCCGACATCTGCGCCCCGTAGAACGAGGCGTTGTTTTCGAGCAGCGCGCGGAAGATCTGCACCGCGAGATTGCGCGGCAGCAGTCCGGCCAGGATCTCGTCCTCCTCCGGCTCATACTCGTAAGGCGCCAGCGGCGCCGCGTTGGCGGGCCGCGCCTCGACCACCAGCGGAATGATCTGCTGGGCGGTCGGGATCTGCGCGATCACCGAGCGGAAGCGCGAATAGAACAGCGTGCAGACGTCGAACTCGCCGGCATCGAAACGGGCGATGACCTTCTTGGCGATCTCGTCGGCATTGGCGAAGCCGATCTGGCGCACCGAGCGCAGGTCCATGTGCTCGACGATCTGCTTGTCGAACTGGCGGCGAAGCTGCTCATAACCTTTGCGGCCGACGCAGAAGAACTTCACCTCCTTGCCCTGGTTCATCAGGGCGAGCGCACGCTCGCGCGCCAGGCGGACGATCGAGGAGTTGAACGCGCCGGACAGGCCGCGCTCGCCGGTGCAGACCAGCAGCAGGTGCACCTGGTCGCGACCGGTACCCGCGAGCAGCTTCGGCCCGCCGGCGGAGGCGATGGTGGCGCTCGCGATGTTGGAGATCACAGCGTCCATCTTCTCGGCATAGGGACGCGCCGCCTCGGCCGCGAGCTGCGCACGGCGCAGCTTGGAGGCCGCGACCATCTGCATGGCCTTGGTGATCTTCTGCGTCGCCTTGGTCGAGGCGATGCGGACCCGCATGTCTTTCAGTGACGCCATTGTTCGTCGATCTCACCCCGGCGGCCGGATCCCCTTGGGACCTTGCCGTTCAACCCTCGAGATTGGTCATGCCCGGCCTGGTGCCGGACATGAGATGTCTTGTTGTCCCACGTCGACGACGTTGATGGCCGGGCGAAGTCCGGCCATCCTTTGCCGTCAGGCGAAGGTCTTGGCGAAGCCTTCGACCACCGCCTTCAGCTTGGCGGCGCTGTCGTCGGACAGATCCTTGCTGTCACGGATCGCGTTCAGCAGGTCGGCATTCTTGCCGCGCAGCAGCGACAGCAGGCCGTCCTCGAACGCGCGCACCTTGTTGAGCGGGAGCGGATCGAGATAGCCGTTGGTGCCGGCCCAGATCACGCAGACCTGCTCTTCCATCTTCAGCGGCGAGAACTGCGGCTGCTTCAGGAGCTCGGTCAGGCGCGCCCCGCGGTTGAGCAGGCGCTGCGTCGAGGCGTCCAAGTCGGAGCCGAACTGCGCGAACGCCGCCATTTCGCGGTACTGCGCCAGCTCGCCCTTGATCTTGCCGGCGACCTTCTTCATCGCCTTGGTCTGGGCCGAGGAGCCGACGCGCGACACCGACAGACCGACGTTCACGGCAGGACGGATGCCCTGGAAGAACAGATCGGTCTCCAGGAAGATCTGGCCGTCAGTGATCGAAATGACGTTGGTCGGGATGTAGGCCGACACGTCGTTGGCCTGGGTCTCGATGACGGGCAGCGCGGTGAGCGACCCCAGACCATGGTCCTTGCTGAGCTTGGCGGCCCGCTCGAGCAGGCGCGAATGCAGATAGAATACGTCGCCCGGATAGGCCTCGCGGCCCGGCGGACGGCGCAGCAGCAGCGACATCTGGCGATAGGCGACGGCCTGCTTCGACAGATCGTCATAGATGATGACGGCGTGCATGCCGTTGTCGCGGAAGTACTCGCCCATGGTGCAGCCGGTGAACGGCGCGAGATACTGCATCGGAGCCGGATCGGACGCGGTGGCGGCGATGACGATCGAGTATTCCAGCGCGCCCTGCTCTTCGAGCACCTTGACGAACTGAGCAACGGTGGAGCGCTTCTGGCCGATCGCGACGTAGACGCAATACAGCTTCTGGCTCTCGGGGGCGCCGGCAACGTTGAGCGGCTTCTGGTTCAGGATGGTGTCGAGCGCGATCGCGGTCTTGCCGGTCTGACGGTCACCAATGATCAGCTCGCGCTGGCCACGGCCGACCGGGATCAGGGCATCGATCGCCTTGAGGCCGGTCGACATCGGCTCGTTCACCGACTTGCGCGGAATGATGCCGGGGGCCTTGACGTCGACGCGCTTGCGCTCGGTCGCCTGGATCGGGCCCTTGCCGTCGATCGGATTGCCGAGCGCGTCGACGACGCGGCCGAGCAGACCCTTGCCGACCGGAGCGTCGACGATGGCGCGGGTGCGCTTGACGGTCTGGCCTTCCTTGATCTCGCGGTCGGCGCCGAAGATGACGACGCCGACATTGTCGGTCTCAAGGTTCAGCGCCATGCCGCGGGTGCCGTTCTCGAACTCGACCATCTCACCGGCCTGGACGTTGTCGAGACCGTAGACGCGGGCGATACCGTCACCGACGGACAGCACCTGTCCGACTTCGGTAACTTCGGCTTCCTGCCCGAAATTCTTGATCTGGTCCTTGAGGATCGCGGAAATTTCCGCGGCGCGGATGTCCATCAGCCTGCCTCTTTCATCGCGTGCTTGATCGAGTTGAGTTTGGTGCGAAGCGAACTATCGATCATGCGGCTGCCGAGCTTGACGACGAGCCCGCCGATAATCGCTGGATCGACTTTCACGTTGAGCGCGACGTCCTTGCCGGTCACCGTCTTCAGTGAGGCCTTCAAGGCGTCGAGATTCTTGTCGGAGAGCGGCTCGGCGACGACGACGTCGGCCGTGGCCTCTCCCTTGTATTTGGCGACCAGCGCGTTGAAGGCGCGGATCACGTCGGTCACCGCGAACAGGCGGCGGTTGGCGGTCAGCACGCGCAGCACGTTGGCGGCGACGCCGGCGATGCCGGCCTTGTCCAGCACCGCATTGAGCGCCTTGAGCTGCACATCCGCACCGAACACCGGACTGCGGACAAGGCGCTTGAGATCGGCGCTCTCATCGAGGAGGGCATTGAACCTGTCGAGATCGGCCTTGACCGCATCGACGGACTTTTCGTCACGGGCCAGTTCAAACAGGGCCGTCGCGTAACGACCGGACACACCGGATACGGAGGGATCTTCAGCAGCCACAGACGTGCTCTTTTTATATGTGCCCAACCCACAAGAGGGACACCGGCGCGCCGCTGCGGCGCAAACCAGTTAAGCCCTTGGAATTCAAGCAGGACTTTGATTTTCGATCGCCGCGGGAGCAGCTTGATCACGAAAAGCGGCGCTTTGCTAACATAGCGTACGCGCAGCCGCAACAAGCGGTGGCCCGCTATTCGGCACCTTGTTGCCGCGCCGCGGTCGGAGCGTAAGCGCCCGTCCAACGGACACGCTGATCGCGCCCAACACGCGACCCGACCCCAATACCAATCACTTCGGACAAGGTTCCAGCTGTTGCTGCATGGCCGCCATGCTGGTTTGGCCTTGACTCCCGTTGGCGGTGCCCGGCGGCCGCCGGCCGGCCCGCATCGACATTACTTGCTGACATCTTGACGTCCTAAGCGAGAACTTAACTCAACAGTATTTGAAAGTATTTGATCGCTAATGAAACGTTAAAGCAACGGATTACGGAATTTTCCGTGATGAGTAGACCGCGATGCAAGATGTTTCGATCAGAGCGAAACAATTTCTACTGCCCCATTCACGCCTCATTGCCCCACCAAACGGCGCCCGCCTCAACACCTGACGGGGGTTCACTGGCCGCAGAACGCGGCAATACTGTTCGAGGGACATAGATGCTGAAACTGAAGAACATCTCGGCTGGCAAGATCGCCGGCTCGCGCACCGCGCTCGCTGTTGCCGTGACGCTGATCGTCGGCGGCAGCGCCACCGAAGCCTCGGCCCGGTCCAGGCACCACCAGCACCACGCTCGCCACCACCATCACCACATGTCGCGCCATGCTGCTCAGCCCGCGGCCGACTCGTTCTCGAACGGATGGTCGTCCAACGGCTCCTCGTGGATGAACTCCAACGCAGCGGTCACGCCGTCGTCCGGCACCGGCCGCAGCTTTTCCGGCATGGCGTCGTACTACGGCAACGAGTCCGGCAGCCGCACTGCTTCCGGCCAGCGCATGAACGCCAACGCCATGACCTGCGCGCACCGCTCGCTGCCGTTCGGCACCAAGCTGCGCGTGACCCATGGCGGCAACAGCGTCATCGTCACCGTCAACGACCGCGGCCCGTTCATCCGTGGCCGTGTGCTCGACCTCTCGACCGGTGCCGCCCGCGCTATCGGCCTGACCCGCGCCGGCGTCGGCCGCGTCACCGCTGAGGTCGTGTCGTAAGGCAACCGATCCTTCCGCGTCATTGCGAGGAGCGAAGCGACGAAGCAATCCAGGGCCCCGACCCGGCCCTGGATTGCTTCGCTGCGCTCGCAATGACGGTGGAGAGAGCGCTATAGGAAGCTCTGCGGGTCGACGTCGACCTCGAGCTTGAGATTGCCCTTGGGCTTCTCGGCATGCGCCAGCCAGTGGCGCAGATAATCCGACAGGTCGAAATTGCGTGCCGACTTGAGCAGCAGCCGAAAGCGGTAGCGGCCCTTTATCACCGCAAGCGGCGCCTCGGCTGGGCCGAGCAGCAGCACACCCTCCTCGCGCGGCGCCGACGCGACCAGCCGGCGAGCGAAGCCCTCTGCGGTGGGCCGGTCTCCGGCCGAGATGATCAGGCTCGCGAGCCGCCCGAACGGCGGATAGCCGGTGCGCTCGCGGACGTCGATCTCGCTGGTGTAGAAGGCCTCGCGGTCGCAGGCGACCAGCGCCTTCATGACGGGATGCTCGGGCTGGTGGGTCTGCAGGTAGCCTCGGCCTCGCCCCTGCTCACGGCCGGCGCGGCCGATCACCTGGTTCAGGAGCTGCCAGGTGCGCTCGGCGGCGCGCGGATCGCCATTGCCGAGGCCGAGATCGGCATCGACCACACCGACGAGATTGAGCCGCGGAAAGTTATGCCCCTTGGCGACGAGCTGGGTGCCGATGATGAGATCGACGCGGCCTTCCGCGATCTCCGTCAGCTCGGCGCGCATGGTCTCGATCGAGGTGATCAGATCGCTCGACAGCACCATGCTGCGCGCCTCCGGAAACAGCACCGCCGCCTCCTCCTGCAACCGCTCCACACCGGGTCCCACCGCGACCAACGATTCCTCGGCCGCGCAGTGCGGACAGGTCGGCGGACGCGGCATCGAGAAGCCGCAATGGTGGCAGACCAGCCGCTGGCGAAAGCGGTGATCGACCAGCCAGGCGTCGCAGATGGTGCAGGCGAAGCGGTGACCGCAGGCGCGGCACAGGGTGAGCGGCGCATAGCCGCGGCGGTTCAGGAACAGCAGCGCCTGCTCGCCGCGCTCGATCGCGGTGCGGATCTCGCCGGCCAGCCGCGGCGAGATATAGCGGCCGCGCGGCGGCGGCTCGCGCCGGAGATCGATGGCCTCGATATGCGGCATGTGCTGGCCGCCGAAGCGCGACGGCAGCGCCACGCGCTGGTAGCGGCCCTTGCGGGCATTGACCTCGGTCTCCACCGAGGGCGTCGCTGACGCCAGCACCACCGGGATCTTGGCGATGTGGCCGCGCACCACGGCCATGTCGCGGGCGTGGTAATGGGCGCCCTCGTCCTGCTTGTAGGCCTGGTCGTGCTCCTCATCGACGATGATCAGGCCGAGATCGGCATAGGGCAGGAACAGCGCCGAGCGGGCGCCGACGACCACCGGCGCCTCGCCGGCGGCGATCGAAGCCCAGTTGCGCTGACGGTTGCGCGGGGTCAGCTCGGAATGCCATTCCAGCGGGCGGACGCCGAAGCGGCGCGAGAAGCGCTCCAGGAATTGGCCGGTCAGCGCGATCTCCGGCATCAGGATCAGCGACTGCCGGCCGCGGCGGACCGTTTCGGCCACCGCCTCGAAATAGACTTCCGTCTTGCCTGACCCAGTGACGCCGTCGAGCAGCGCAACCTGGAACGTGCCGCTCGCGGCCAGCGCCCGCATCGCCTCGACGCCGGCCTGCTGCGCGTCGAAGAACTCCGGCCGGGCGAAGTCGGGATCGGGCGCCGGCGGCGCCAGCGTCCGCGGCATCGCCTCCACCGTCAAGGTGCCCTCGTCGACCAGGCCGTCGATCACGCCCCCGGACACGCCGACCTCGCGCGCCAGATCCGACTTGCCGTGCAGCAGGCCGTCGGAAACGGCGTCGATGACGCGGCGGCGTGACGGCGTCAGCCGCTTCGGCGGCTCGCCGACCAGCCGGACGCCGAGGCGAACGCGCTCCGGGCCGAGATGCTCGCCCATGCGCAGGGACATCCGCAGCACCATGCCGCGGGGCGACAGCGTATAATTGGCGACCCAGTCGATCAGGGACCGCAGCTCCGGCTTGAGCGGCGGCACATCGAGCTTCTCGCTGACGTCCTTGAGCCGGTTGTGCAGGCGCGGATCGGGATTGGCATTCTCGGCCCACACCACCGCCAGCACCTCGCGCGGGCCCAGCGGCACGCCGACGACATCGCCAGGCTTCAGGTCCATGCCGCGCGGCACACGGTAGGAATAGGTGTGGTCCAGCGCGACCGGAACCAGCACGTCGACCACGCCGGTCGCGCTGGCTGCACCTGGAAAGAGATCGGTCGGGCGGTCCATGAGGCCGGAGATAGCCTTGCTCTGGCTGAAGCGAAAGCCGCCCGGCAAAGTTAGCGAACGATAAAGGACGACAGTGCGATATACATGACTCGACGAGACGAGATCGAGCTGTTCGCGATGGCTGCGACCACGACATCAGCGGCGGAGAAGCCCGAGCAAACCGACCTCCTCGGCGCCGACGAAGGCGTCATCCAGGTCATGATGCAGTGGCTGGCGCATCTGCGCAGCGAGCGCCGGCTGTCGCCGAAGACGGTCGAGGCCTATGCCCGTGACCTGCGGCAATGCCTGCAATTCCTCTGCACCCATTGGGGCGAGCCGGTGACGCTGGCGCGCTTCGCTGCGCTGGAGGCGGCCGATATCCGCGCTTTCATGGCGATGCGCCGCGCCGACGACATCGCCGGACGCTCCCTGATGCGAACCTTGGCGGGCCTGCGCTCGTTCGGCCGCTTCCTCGAGCGCGAGGGCAAGGGCAAGGTCGGCGCACTCTCCGGAATCCGCGCGCCAAAGATCGCCAAGAGCCTGCCCAAGCCGCTGCCGATGGATGCCGCCAAGCGGCTCGCCGATGCCGACGAGCGCGCCGGCGAGACCCGGGAGACCTGGGTGCTGGCGCGCGACGCCGCTGTGATGGCCCTGCTCTACGGCTCGGGCCTGCGCATCTCCGAAGCGCTCGGCCTCAAGCGCCGCGAGGTGCCACGGCCGGGCGAAGGCGACGTGCTGGTCGTGACCGGCAAGGGCAACAAGACCCGCATGGTGCCGGTGCTGCAGAACGTGCTGCAGCTGATCGACGACTACGCCAAGCTCTGTCCCTATCCGCTGCCCGCGGAGGGACCGATGTTCCTCGGCGCCAAGGGCGGCCCGCTGAGCCCACGAATCATTCAGCTCGCCATGGAGCGGCTGCGCGGCGCGCTCGGCCTGCCCGACAGCGCCACGCCGCACGCGCTGCGCCATTCCTTCGCGACGCACCTGCTGTCGCGCGGCGGCGATCTGCGCGCCATCCAGGAGCTGCTCGGCCACGCCTCGCTGTCGACCACCCAGGTCTATACCGGCATCGATTCGGAGCGGCTGCTGCAGGTCTACGCGTCGGCGCATCCGCGGCGGTGACACCGTTCCGTCACATCGTTTCCCTTGCGCGACCACCGAGCTTCCGGCAATCGTTCTCGCGCTTGATCCGGAGGGGAACAGATGAGCGCACATGAGAGCATGGAGCATGCGGAGCATGCCGAGCACGCGTCGGGCGAAAACAAGAAGATCGCGCTGCTGATCGCCGTCATCGCCCTGTTCCTGGCGCTGTCGGAAACGCTCGGCAAGGGCGCGCAGACCGAATCGATCAGCAAGAACGTCGAGGCCTCCAACCTCTGGGCCTTCTTCCAGGCCAAGACCGTGCGCCGCACCGTGGTGCAGACCGCCGCCGAGCAGGGCAAGCTGAACCTGCCGGCGCTGCCGGACGAGGCGGCCAAGGCGGCGTTGCAGAAGCAGATCGACGACTGGCAGAAGAATGCCGCCCGTTACCGCTCAGAGCCGGAGACCGGCGAAGGCAGCGAGCAGCTGGCCGAACGCGCCAAGCATGCCGAGCACGAGCGCGACCTCGCCACCGCAAAGTACCACCACTATGAGCTCGCGTCGGCCGCCTTCCAGATCGGCATCGTGCTGGCGTCAGCGACGATCATCACGGGCATGCTCGTGCTGGCCTGGGCGTCCGGAGGGCTCGCGCTGATCGGTATTGCCATGACGTTGCTCGGCCTGTTCCAGCCACATCTCTTGCATCTGCACTGAGGTCAGCGACAGCAACTGGCTTTGCGACGTGGCGACCACCACTACCGCGCCTGCTGCACGCTCCTGCGGAAGCGCATGATCACGCGCAGCACGCGCGATGACCAGCCATCGGCATTGCCGCGGATGATCTCGCGGATGCGCTGCTTGATCGGATCGACCAGCGCCGCGGCTTTCCTGCGCAGCGCGAGCACGGCCTCGTAGAGCCACGCGAACCAGGACATCTGCAGCAGCTTGCTGCGCGTCACATCGAAGATGAAGGCGGTGACGCCGACGCCGACGATCTTGCCGAACACGATCGTGGCCAGCGCAAACTTCCACTGCTGGTGCATCAGCAGCCACATGCCGATCAGCTTGAGCGGAAACAGCAGCACGACCGGCACGACGAAGACGATCAGGGTCAGCGCCGGCGACAGCGTCTCAATGCGCCCGGCCAGCCAGTGCTTGAAACTACGCAGCGGTATCGCGGCGACAATGCGCGCCACGATCGGCTCGAGATGGTCCCACAGCCAGGCCTCGATCAGGAAGATGATCGCAAGCAGAACCCAGAACGGCTGAAGCAGGCGGCGCAGCATCGGACTCCATCTCCGCCAGGCCCCGCGGGTTGAGGCCGCTATGACGATACGACCTCGCGCCTTGCCGTTCGGTTCAGCGTCACCAGCGGGCGTTTTGTCGCACCCACCGAAGACGTCTCCGGGCGTCCATCACATATGGATGGCCCGCTTGCCCACCGCAAGCGCGGCTTCCTTGACGGCCTCCGACCGCGTCGGATGCGCGTGGCAGGTGCGCGCGAGATCCTCGGCAGAGCCACCGAACTCCATCAATACGGCGGCCTCGTGAATGATTTCCCCGGCCTCGCGGCCGATGATATGGGCGCCGAGCACGCGATCCGTCTTCGCATCCGCAAGGATCTTCACGAAGCCGTCAGTGGTCTGATTGACCTTGGAACGACCGTTCGCGGTAAACGGAAACTTGCCGACGGTATAGGCGACGCCCGCCTGCTTCAGCTCGTCCTCGGTCTTGCCGACGGACGCGACTTCCGGCGTCGTGTAAACGACGCCGGGAATGACGTCGTAGTTCACATGGCCGGCCTGTCCGGCGATGATCTCGGCGACCGCAACACCCTCGTCCTCGGCCTTGTGCGCGAGCATGGGCCCGGCGACGACGTCGCCGATGGCATAGACGCCCGGCACGCTGGTCGCGAAATGGTGATCGATCTGGACGCGGCCGCGATTGTCGAGCACCACGCCGGCCTCCTGCAGGCCAAGACCGTCGGTGTAGGGCACGCGCCCGATCGCCACCAGCACGACATCGGCTTCGATCTTTTCAGCCGCTCCGCCCGCGGCGGGCTCGATGGTCGCCGAGAGCGTAGCCCCGGACGTATCGACGCCGGTCACCTTGGCGCCGAGCTTGAACGCAAAGCCCTGCTTCTCGAGAATGCGCTGAAACTGTTTCGCGATCTCGCCATCCATGCCGGGCAGGATGCGGTCGAGGAATTCGACCACGGTGACCTTGGCGCCGAGGCGGCGCCACACCGAGCCGAGCTCGAGCCCGATCACGCCGGCGCCGACCACCAGCAGCCTCGAAGGCACTTTCTCCAGCGACAGCGCGCCGGTCGAGGAGACGATGCGCGTCTCGTCGATCTCGATGCCCTTCAGGCGCGCAATGTCCGAGCCGGTCGCGATCACGATGTTCTTGGTCTCGACGGTCTGCACCGCGCCGTCATTGCCGGTCACCTGCAGCTTGCCTGTGCCGAGGATTTTGCCCTTGCCCACGAGCACGTCGATCTTGTTCTTCTTCATCAGGAACTCGACGCCCTTGACGTTGCCGTCGATGCCCTGCTGCTTGAAGTTCATCATCGCCGGCAGATCGAGCTCGGGCTGCGACACCTTGACGCCCATCTTGGCGAAGGAGTGCCCGGCCTCCTCGAACAGCTCGGAGGCGTGCAGCAGCGCCTTCGACGGCATGCAGCCAACGTTGAGGCAGGTGCCGCCGAGGGTCGCGTTCTTCTCGACTACGGCCACCTTCATGCCGAGCTGCGCCGCGCGGATGGCGCAGACATACCCACCGGGTCCGGTGCCGATGACGACGAGATCGTAAGATGCCATGATCGAATGTTCCGTAAGCTTGCAGTCAAAGATGACGACGGTCGTCAGCGTCCGCCCGACACGTCGAGAATGGCCGAAGTGACATAGGAGGCCTCGTCCGACAGCAGCCAGACGATGGCATTGGCGACTTCCTCCGCGGTGCCGACGCGCTTCATCGGCACCATGGGGGCAAGGCGGTGGGCGCGATCGGGCTCGCCGCCGGCGGCATGGATCTCGGTGTCGATCAGGCCCGGGCGGATCGCGGCGACGCGGATGCCTTCGTTCGCGACCTCGTGACCGAGGCCGACGGTGAAGGAATCGATCGCCCCTTTCGAGGCGGCGTAGTCGACATAGGTGTTGGGCGAGCCGAGCCTGGCCGCGACCGACGACAAATTGATGATGACGCCGCCCTGACCACCATGCCGCGTCGACATCCGCTTCACGGCCTCACGTGCGCACAGGATGCTGCCGGTGACGTTGACCGCCATCAATCGCTCGATGCGCTCCGCGCTCATCTCGTCGACGCGCGTGGTGGGGCCGACGATGCCAGCGTTGTTGATGAGAGCGCCGAGGGTACCGAACTTGTCGGCCGCCTTGAACAGAGCGAGGATGTCGTGCTCGCGGCCGACGTCGCATTTGACCGCGATGGCCTTGCCGTTCTTGGCCTCGATCGCGGCCACCGTGCTCTGCGCCGCCGCCTCGTTGGAGGCGTAGCCGACCACGATCTTGAAGCCGCGCGATGCGGCCGCAATGGCGGTGGCGCGGCCGATGCCGCGGCTGCCGCCGGTGATCACTGCAACTCGATCGGTCATGATGGCCCCCGTTAGGTTTGAGGCGCGCTTTCGGCGCGCCTCTCGAGCATCAGATATGACGTTGCTCAGAGATCCAGCACGAGCCGCGCCGGATCCTCCAGGCTCTCCTTGACGCGCACCAGGAAGGTCACCGCCTCCTTGCCGTCGATGACGCGGTGATCGTAGGACAGCGCGAGATACATCATCGGGCGGACCTCGATCTTGCCGGCAACCACGACGGGGCGCTCCTGGATCTTGTGCATGCCGAGGATGCCGGACTGCGGCGCGTTCAGGATCGGGGTCGACATCAGCGAGCCGTAGATGCCGCCATTGGTGATCGTGAAGGTGCCGCCCTGCATCTCGTCGATCTTGAGCTGGCCGTCACGGGCGCGGCGGCCGAAATCGGCGATGCCCTTCTCGATGTCGGCGATCGACTTGTGGTCACAGTCGCGCACGACCGGCACGACCAGGCCCTTGTCGGTGCCGACGGCGACGCCGATGTGATAGTAGTTCTTGTAGATCAGGTCCGAGCCGTCGATCTCGGCGTTGACCGCCGGAATGTCCTTCAGCGCCTGCACCACCGCCTTGGTGAAGAAGCCCATGAAGCCGAGCTTCGAGCCGTGCTTCTTCTCGAACACGTCCTTGTACTGGCTGCGCAGCGCCATCACGTTGGTCATGTCGACCTCGTTGAAGGTCGTGAGCATGGCCGCGGTGTTCTGGACGTCCTTGAGGCGGCGCGCGATGGTCTGGCGCAGCCGGGTCATCTTCACGCGCTCCTCGCGCGCCGCATCGTCAGCGGGCGACGGCGCACGCACCTGCACGGCGGCGGCCGGCTGATTGACCGGAGTCGGCGCCGAGGCGGCGCGCTCGATCGCGGCCAGCATGTCGCCCTTGGTGACGCGGCCGTCCTTGCCCGATCCGGGCACGGTGGTGGCATCGACGCCGCTCTCGGCCGAGAGCTTGCGCACCGACGGGGCCTGCGGCGTATCGGCTGGCAGCGCCTTGGCCGGCGCAGGTGCCGCAGCCGGCGGCGCGGAGGCAGCGGGCTTTGCCGGAGCCGGAGCAGCAGCGGCCGGCTTGGCAGCCGCCGCGCCATCGGTGATCTGGCCGAGCAGCGCGCCGACGGCGACCGTCTCACCATCCTTGGCGATGATCTCGCCCAAGGTGCCGGCCGACGGCGCGGGCACCTCGATCGTGACCTTGTCGGTCTCGAGTTCGACGAGGGGCTCGTCGACGGCAACCGCGTCGCCAGCCTTCTTGAACCAGCGGCCGATGGTGGCTTCGGTGACGGATTCACCCAGCGTCGGAACGCGAATTTCAGTCATGGTCTTTTATCCTCAATAACCCGTGCGGCCATAAAGTCCGTCCGCCATCGCCTTGCGGCGAGCAAGCGATGCGGGACGGACGATCAACGCGATGTACTTGCGCCCCGCATGGCTTGCGGGGCGCCTCTATAGGCAGGTTCAGTTCAGGGCTTCGTCGAGCAGCGCCTTCAGTTGCGCAAGATGCTTCGACATCAGGCCCGTGGCGGTGGCCGCCGACGCGGCGCGGCCGGCATAGCGCGGACGCTTGCTCTTGCCGCCGGTCTGGTTCAGCACCCATTCGATATACGGCTCGATGAAATGCCAGGCGCCCATGTTGCGGGGCTCTTCCTGACACCACACCACTTCGGCGTTCTTGAAGCGGCTGAGCTCGGCGACCAGCGCCTTGAGCGGCACCGGGTAAAGCTGCTCGACGCGCATCAGATAGACGTCGTTGAGCCCGCGCTTCTCGCGCTCGTCATACAGGTCGTAATAGACCTTACCCGAGCACAGCACGATGCGGCGGATCTGATCGTCCGGCACCAGCTTGGTCTTGTCGTCCGCCTGCATCTGGGCGTCATCGTACAGGATGCGGTGGAAGGTCGTTCCCTTGGCCAGCTCCTCGAGCCGCGACACCGCGCGCTTGTGGCGCAGCAGCGACTTCGGCGTCATCACGATCAGCGGCTTGCGGATCTCGCGATGCAGCTGGCGACGCATCACATGGAAGTAGTTCGCCGGCGTGGTCGGATAGACCACCTGCATGTTGTCCTCGGCGCACATCTGCAGATAGCGCTCAAGGCGGGCCGACGAATGCTCGGGGCCCTGGCCCTCATAGCCATGCGGCAGCAGGCAGACGAGGCCGGACATGCGCAGCCATTTGCGCTCACCCGACGAGATGAACTGGTCGAACAGCACCTGGGCGCCGTTGGCGAAATCGCCGAACTGCGCCTCCCACAGCGTCAGCGCAGTGGGCTCGGCAAGCGAGTAGCCGTATTCGAAGCCGAGCACCGCCTCTTCCGAGAGCAGCGAGTTGATGACCTCGAAATGGCCCTGCTCCGGCGCCAGATGGTTGAACGGCGTGTAGCGGCTCTCGTCCTCCTGGTCGATCAAGACCGAGTGACGTTGCGAGAAGGTGCCGCGTTCGCTGTCCTGGCCGGACAGACGAACCTTGTGGCCTTCCAGGAGCAGCGAGCAGAACGCCAGCGCCTCGCCGGTCGCCCAGTCGATCCCGATGCCGCTGTCGATCGCCTTGGCGCGGTTCTCGAGGAAGCGCTGGATCGTGCGGTGCAGGCGGAAGCCGTCCGGCACCTTGGTGATCTTGCGGCCGATCTCCTTGAGACGGTCGAGCTCGACGCCGGTCACGCCGCGGCGCGCTTCTTCTTCCTGGTCGGCAGACTTGAACCCTGCCCACTTGCCGTCGAGCCAGTCGGCCTTGTTGGGACGATAGGAGGTGCCGGCCTCGAACTCGGCGTCGAGACGGGCGCGCCAGTCGGCCTTGGCCTTGTCGACCTCGCCCTCGGTCATGACGCCTTCGGCGACCAGGCGCTTGGAGTAGATCTCCAGGGTCGACGGATGACCGGCGATCTTCTTGTACATCACCGGCTGGGTGAAAGCCGGCTCGTCACCCTCGTTGTGGCCATGCCTGCGGTAGCAGAACATGTCGATGACGACCGGCTTGTGGAACTTCTGCCGGAACTCGGTCGCGACCTTGGCCGCGAACACCACCGCCTCCGGATCGTCGCCGTTCACATGGAAGATCGGCGCGTCGATCATCTTGGCGACGTCGGACGGATAGGGCGACGAGCGCGAATAGCGCGGATAGGTCGTGAAGCCGATCTGGTTGTTGACGATGAAATGAATCGAGCCACCGGTCCGGTAGCCCTTCAGGTCGGAGAGCGCGAAGCACTCCGCCACGACGCCCTGGCCGGCGAACGCCGCGTCGCCATGCATCAGCAGCGGCAGCACCGAGATGCGCATGTCCGGCGGATCGCCGTGCTGATCCTGCTTGGCGCGGACCTTGCCGAGCACCACGGGGTCGACGATCTCGAGATGCGACGGGTTGGCAGTCAGCGACAGATGGATCCGGTTGCCGTCGAACTCGCGGTCTGAGGAGGCGCCGAGGTGGTACTTGACGTCGCCGGAGCCTTCGACCGCGTCGGGATTGGCCGAGCCGCCCTTGAACTCGTGGAACAACGCCCGGTGCGCCTTGCCCATGACCTGGGTCAGCACGTTCAGGCGGCCGCGATGCGGCATGCCGAGCACGATCTCCTTCACGCCGAGATTGCCGCCGCGCTTGATGATCTGCTCCAGCGCCGGGATCAGCGACTCGCCGCCGTCGAGACCGAAGCGCTTGGTGCCGGTGAACTTGACGTCGCAGAACTTCTCGAAGCCTTCGGATTCGATCAGCTTCTGCAGGATGGCGCGACGGCCCTCGCGGGTGAACGAGATCTCCTTGTCCGGCCCCTCGATGCGCTCCTGGATCCAGGCCTTCTGCGCCGCATTCGTGATGTGCATGAACTCGACGCCGAGCGTCTGGCAATAGGTGCGCTCGCAGATCGCGACGATCTCGCGCAGGGAGCCGTATTCGAGGCCCAGCACGTGATCGAGGAAGATTTTGCGGTCGAAATCGGCCTCGGTGAAGCCGTAGGAGCGCGGGTCGAGCTCTTCGCGGTTGCGCGGCGCCTCGATGCCGAGCGGATCGAGCTTGGCGTGGAAGTGGCCGCGCATGCGGTAGGCGCGGATCAGCATCAACGCACGGACGGAGTCGCGGGTGGCCTGGTTGACGTCGGCCAGCGACAGTTCGACGCCCTTGGTCTGCGCCTTCTGCGCAATCTTCTCGCCGACCTTCTTCTCGACCACCGCCCAGTTGCCGTCGAGCGCCGAGGTCAGCTCGTCGCGCGGGGCCACCGGCCAGTTGCTGCGCGCCCAGGAGGGACCCGACGCATTCTTCTGCACGTCGGTCGGCGCATCCTTCAGGCTCTTGAAGAATTCCTGCCACTCGGGATCGACCGAGGCGGGATCCTTCTCGTAGCGGGCGTAGATCTCATCGATGTAGGTGGCATTGGTGCCCTGCAGAAAAGACGACAGGGCGAAGGCGGCGTTCGCGTCTTGGCGAGACATGGTGGCGTCCTGGTAATTTCGATGCGCCCAATCAAAACGGCGCAATGCCTGACCCGCTGACAAAGCGGATCAGGCTCCGGTTAGGACCGTCTACCTTATTTATTGTAAATATTCGCGCCGAAAAGCACTAAGCCCTGAATCAGGATTTCAACTTTTCGACAAGCGTCTTGCCGAGCCGTGCGGGCGACGGAGACACTGTAATACCAGCAGCTTCCATCGCGGCCGTCTTCGAGCCGGCATCGCCCTTGCCGCCCGAGATGATCGCGCCGGCATGACCCATGCGACGGCCGGGAGGGGCGGTGACACCGGCAATGAATCCCACCATCGGTTTCTTGCGGCCGCGCTTGGCTTCGTCCTTGATGAACTGCGCCGCGTCCTCCTCGGCCGAGCCGCCGATCTCACCGATCATGATGATCGAGGTCGTCTTCGGGTCAGCCAGGAACATCTCCAGCATGTCGATGAACTCGGTGCCCTTGACCGGGTCGCCGCCGATGCCGACCGCGGTGGTCTGGCCCAGGCCTTCCGAGGTGGTCTGGAACACCGCTTCATAGGTCAGGGTGCCGGAGCGCGACACGATGCCGACGGAGCCGGGCTTGAAGATGTTGGCCGGCATGATGCCGATCTTGCACTCGCCGGCGGTCATGACGCCCGGGCAGTTCGGCCCGATCAGGCGCGACTTGGAGCCCTGCAGCGAGCGCTTGACCCTGACCATGTCGAGCACCGGGATACCCTCGGTGATGCAGACGATCAGCGGGATCTCGGCGTCGATCGCCTCGCAGATCGCATCCGCTGCGCCCGGAGGCGGAACGTAGATCACCGAGGCATCGGCGCCGGTGGCCTCGCGGGCCTCCTTGACGGTGTCGAACACCGGCAGGCCGAGATGGGTGGAGCCGCCTTTGCCCGGCGAGGTGCCGCCGACCATCTTGGTGCCATAGGCGATCGCCGCCTCGGAGTGGAAGGTGCCGTTCTTGCCGGTGAAGCCCTGGCAGATGACCTTGGTGTTCTTGTCGATGAGGATGGACATCGTGCTTTCTCTAAAAGCGTTGCGGTGAGGAGTGAGCGAGCGCCTGAAACGGCGCTCAGCCTCCCTTGACGGCCTTGACGATCTTCTGCGCGGCGTCGTCGAGATTGTCGGCGGGCAGCACGTTCAGACCGGACTCGCTGATGATCTTCTTGCCGAGATCGACATTGGTGCCTTCGAGGCGCACCACCAGCGGCACCTTCAGACCCACTTCCTTGACCGCGGCCACCACGCCCTCGGCGATGACATCGCACTTCATGATGCCGCCGAAGATGTTGACCAGGATGCCCTTCACGTTCGGGTCGGCGGTGATGATCTTGAACGCCGCCGCGACCTTCTCCTTGCTGGCGCCGCCGCCGACGTCGAGGAAGTTGGCGGGCTCCATGCCGTAGAGCTTGATGATGTCCATCGTCGCCATGGCGAGGCCGGCGCCGTTGACCATGCAGCCGATGGTGCCGTCGAGCGCGACGTAGTTGAGGTCGTACTTCGAGGCCTCGATCTCCTTGGCGTCCTCCTCGGTCTCGTCGCGCAGCGCGACGACCTCGGGATGCTTGAACAGCGCGTTGGAGTCGAACGACACCTTGGCGTCGAGCACGCGGAGCTGGCCCTGCTTGGTGACGACCAGCGGGTTGATCTCGAGCATCGCCATGTCCTTGGCGACGAACGCATTGTAGAGCTGGGTGGTGAGCTTCTCGGCCTGCTTGGCGAGATCGCCGGAGAGCTTCAGCGCCTTGGCGACGGCACGGCCGTGATGCGGCATGACGCCGGTGGCCGGGTCGACCGAGAAGGTGACGATCTTTTCAGGGGTCTCGTGAGCGACGTCCTCGATGTTGACGCCGCCTTCGGTCGACACGACGAAGGCGACCTTCGAGGTCTCGCGGTCGACCAGCAGCGACAGATAGAACTCCTTGTCGATATCCGAGCCGTCCTCGATGTAGAGGCGGTTGACCTGCTTGCCGTCGGGGCCGGTCTGCACCGTCACCAGCGTCGCGCCCAGCATCTGCTTGGCGAAAGTGTTGACCTCGTCGATCGACTTGGCGAGGCGGACGCCGCCCTTGTCGCCGGCCGAGGCCTCCTTGAACTTGCCCTTGCCACGGCCACCGGCGTGGATCTGGCTCTTCACGACCCAGACCGGGCCGCCGAGCGTCTTCGCCGCCGCATCCGCGTCCTCCGGACGGAGAACCGGCACGCCCTTGGAAATCGGCACGCCGAACTCGTGCAGCAGTGCCTTGGCCTGATATTCGTGAATGTTCATAAGCGCTTGCTCCCCGAACCCGCGATGGGGTGACGACCAGAATTGTTGTTAGGATGTCTGGTATACCATATACCAAACATCCTGCAACTCGATGTGGGCGAGATTACGCCCCGTGAATGACCCCTGATCAGCGGCCGAGCAGGTCGGGCGCGATCTTCTTGCAGGCGTCGACGAGGCCCTGCACGGCGGCGACCGACTTGTCGAACGCCTCGCGGTCCTTGCCCGCGAGCTCGATCTCGACGATGCGCTCGACACCCTTGGAGCCGATCACGACGGGCACGCCGACATACATGTCCTTGACGCCGAACTCGCCGTTGAGATGCGCCGCGCAGGGCAGCACGCGCTTCTTGTCGCGCAGATAGCTCTCGGCCATCGCGATCGCCGACGCCGCCGGCGCGTAATAGGCCGAGCCGGTCTTCAGCAGATTGACGATCTCGGCGCCGCCGTTGCGGGTGCGATCGACGATCTCGTCGATGCGGGCCTGCGACGTCCAGCCCATCTTGACCAGGTCGGGCAGCGGGATGCCGGCAACGGTCGAGTACTTGGTCAGCGGCACCATGGTGTCGCCATGACCGCCGAGCACGAAGGCGGTGACGTCCTCGACCGAGACGTTGAACTCATCGGCCAGGAAGTAGCGGAAACGCGCCGAGTCGAGCACGCCGGCCATGCCGACGACCTTCTTGGCCGGGAGACCGGAGGCCTTCTGCAGCGCCCAGACCATCGCGTCGAGCGGGTTGGTGATGCAGATGACGAAGGCGTCCGGGGCGTACTTCTTGATGCCGGCGCCGACCTGCTCCATCACCTTGAGGTTGATCGACAGCAGATCGTCGCGGCTCATACCGGGCTTGCGCGGCACGCCGGCGGTAACGATGCACACCTTGGCGTTGTCGAGCGCCTCATAGGAGTTGGCGCCGGTGTAGTGCGCGTCGAAGCCGTCGACCGGCGACGACTGGGCGATGTCGAGCGCCTTGCCCTGCGGAACGCCTTCGGCAATGTCGAACATCACGACGTCGCCGAGCTCCTTGAGGCCAACGAGGTGAGCCAGCGTTCCGCCGATCTGACCGGAGCCAATCAAAGCAATCTTGTCGCGCGCCATGGCAAATTTTCCTTTGAACCCGAAGGAGTGAGGGAGGTTGAAAAGTCGAGTGGTGGTTATCCCTTTCGCCCGGGCCGTTCAAGTCACGCTATGGCCAATTGGCGGGCGTGCCTTGATTTCGATCAGGACCGGGCGACGGGCGCTGATGATCCTTTCAGCATGATTGACGTGGCCTTTTCGCGGCTGTGTGCCCGGCGGCAGGCGCTCGCCAAAGCTCCGGTGGTTGTCAGGTTTCGACCAACCCCGTGGAAGTCCCAGATGCCGCCGAGTCCTTCCGCCCGTGCGGCAGGGCCAGATAGGAGTCCGAGCCCATCTCGATCAGGCGCGAGGTGGTCCGCTTGAACTCCATGGCCTCCACGCCCTCGGTCGCGATGTAGAGCGAAACCGGGTCAGCCTCGGCGGAGGCGATCAGCTTCACGGCGTTGTCGTAGAGCGTATCGATCAGGGTGATGAAGCGCTTGGCGGCATTGCGCTCGGCCAGATCCATGACCGGAACATGATCGATCAGGATCGTATGATAGTCGTGCGCGAGCCGCAGATAGTCCGAGGCTGCCAGCGGCTTTCCGCACAGATCGGCAAAGCCGAAGCGGGCGACGCCGTTGGCGGAGCACGGGACATGCAGGATGCGCCCTTTGATCGTCATGTCGCGCGGCTTGCACTTGGCATGACCCGTGAGCCGCGCCCAGGCCTTGTCGAGCACCGCCCGCGCGTCGACATCGGCCGGCACCAGCCACATCTTCACGCCGGCCAGCTTCTCCAGCCGGAAATCGGTGCGCGCGTCCAGCCGCATCACGTCCATGTGGTCGGCGATCTGCTTGATGAAGGGCAGGAACAGCGCGCGGTTGAGGCCGCCTTTGTAGAGGTCTTCAGGCGCGACGTTGGAGGTCGCCACCACCACAGTGCCGAGCTCGAACAGCCTGGCGAACAGACGGCCCAGGATCATCGCGTCGGCGATGTCGGTGACATGGAATTCGTCGAAACAGAGCAGCCAGGCCTGGTCGAAGATCGCCTGCGCCGTGAGCCCGATCACATCGGCATCGGCGAGCTCGCCGCGCGCGATGTTCTGGCGGTAGCCGTAGATGCGCTCATGCACCTCGGCCATGAATTCGTGGAAATGCGCGCGGCGCTTGAGCTCAACCGGACAGTTCTGGAAGAACAGGTCCATCAGCATGGTCTTGCCGCGGCCGACCTCGCCATGGACATAGAGGCCATTCGGCGGCTCGCTCTTGTCGGCAAAAAGGCGGCCGAACAAGCCTTGCTTGCGCGAGGGCTTGTAGGTGGAGAGCCGGCGCTCCAGCGCCGCCAGCGCGTCGGCGACCTCGGCCTGGGCGGGGTCGGGCTCGATCGCACCAGTATCGACCAAAGACTGATATTGCGCGCGGAACGCGTCTGAGGGAGTGGACAGCATGAGTCCACTCTAGGTCACGAGACTTACGTAAAATGCAATCCGCAAATGGTGGAAGCCGCCATGCGTCGGAGCCGTGATGTCTTGGTATATGGCACGCAAACGCCGCCGTGATCGTTAGCCCGGGGCTAACGACGCTCGTCTTCGCTCTTGGCCTCAGCGAACGGCCGGGTTGAACGACCGCGCTGCAGACCTCATCCCGGGGAGAGATCGTAGGCGTCCTCGACCACATAGGGCCCGCCGCCGGTCGAGGCACGCGACGAAAACAGCACGAAACGCTCGGCCATAAACACGCGGCTCGGGAAATAGCCGCGGACGGAGAGATAGTCGGCGACGTCCTGGCTCGATGCATCGTGCAGCCGCGCCAGCGTGACGTGCGGCACGAATTTGCGTCCCTCGGGATCGAGCCCGATCCGCTGCATGAGCCGCTCCAGCTCGGCCTGCAGCTCGATCAGCGGCCGGCTCGGCGCGATGTTGGCAACGACGGCACGCGGCTTGCGGCCGCCGAAGCTGGAGAGACCTTGCACCGTCACTTCGAACGGCTTGCGGTTCACCCGCCAGAGCATCGAGGCGATCTCGTTGGCGGAGGCGCCGTCGATGTCACCGATGAAACGCAACGTCACATGGTAATTTTCGGGATCGATCCAGCGGGCGCCGGGGAGGCCACCCCGCAAACCGGAAAGCGTGTGGCCAACCTCGGCCGGGATTTCCAGTCCAGTAAACAGACGCGGCATCGTTTCAGGACTCCCGATGCTGGAGGCTGATCTCGAAAATTGACGAGATCATGCCTTCGAGAAATGATCGACGACGAATCGCCAATGCATAATTCCTACCGAACTTATATGACTCCGCGACGGAAGGTGGGTTAACGCCGGTAAAAGCTGCGGAAAACCCGGCCTTAAGGCTATCGCAAATGATCGGCGCAGGGCTTCGTTTCGCTATTGCCCACGAAGCGGACGCAGGAATGCTTCCGCCGTAGGCAACAGCCTGGACACGATGATGTCGACGCCCGCTGCGGTGGGGTGAATGCCGTCCGCCTGGTTCAGCTTGGGGTCAGCGGCGACACCGTCGAGCAAGAATGGATACAGCGGCACGCCGAATTCCTTGGCGAGCTCGGGATAGATCGCGTTGAATTTCGCGGCATAGTCGCTGCCGTAGTTCGGCGGCGCCAGCATGCCGCAGAGCATGACGGCGATGCCCCTGGCTTTCAGCCGGGTCACGATCTCGCTCAAAGCCTTGCGCGTCACGGCGGGATCGATGCCGCGCAGCGCGTCATTGGCGCCGAGTTCGACGACGACCGCTTCGGTCCCCTCCGGCACCGACCAGTCGAGCCGGTCGCGGCCGCCGGACGAGGTGTCCCCGGATACGCCGGCGTTGGTGAGGTCGATCGGCAGCCCCTGGGCCTGCAAGGCCTTCTGCAGCTTGGCTGGAAACGCATCTGAAGCGGACAGGCCGAGTCCCGCGCTCAAGGAATCGCCGAGAACGACCAGCTTGATCGGCTTGACGGCCTCGGCAGCGGCGAACGCGGACCCGACTGTCATCAAGGCGAGCATCAACACGAGTATGTGCACGAAGATGTGTCCGCGCCTCTCGACCCGGCTTGCGGAGTTGCCATATGACCGAGCCATGGACAGTCTCATCGAAACCTCGCGTTTGGCCGGCCTCGCGCCGGACACCATTACCATCTCGAACGTCAACCTCTCGCTCGGCACCGGCGCGGCGCGGGTCCATATCCTCAAGGACGTCAGCCTGCGGGTCGGACAGGGCGAGACGATCGGTCTGATCGGACCGTCGGGCTCTGGCAAGTCCACATTGCTGATGGTGATGGCGGGGTTGGAACGTCCTGACAGCGGTGAGGTGGTGGTCAACGGGACCGCTTTCAATGTCTTGGACGAGGACGCCCTGGCCCGGTTCCGCGGCCGCCAGGTCGGCATTGTCTTCCAGTCCTTTCATTTGATCCCGACCATGACGGCGCTGGAGAACGTCGCGGTGCCGCTCGAGCTGGCCGGCCACGCCGGCGCCGCCGAGCGCGCGGCCCGCGAGCTCGACTCGGTCGGGCTGGGCCACCGGCTGCATCACTATCCGACCCAGCTGTCGGGTGGCGAGCAGCAGCGCGTGGCGCTGGCCCGCGCCCTCGCTCCCGATCCTGCAATTCTCGTGGCCGACGAGCCGACCGGCAATCTCGACGAGACCACCGGACGGCAGATCGTCGATCTGTTGTTCACCAAGCACGCCGAGCGCGGCATGACCTTGGTGCTGGTGACCCACGACAGCAGCCTCGCGCACCGGTGCGACCGCGTCGTGCGGCTGCGCTCGGGGCGGATCGAAAGCGAGAGCGACGCCCGCGAGCCGGCTGACGCATGAGCGCCATGTCAGAACCGGTCGCGAGCGGCCGGATCGCCCTCCTGCCCGTTCGTTACGCGTTGCGCGAGCTGCGCGGCGGCTTGCGCGGCTTCTATGTCTTCATCGCCTGCATCGCGCTCGGCGTCCTCGCCATCGCTGGCGTCGGCTCGGTGGCGGCGAGCCTCAATGACGGGCTGGTCCGCGAAGGCCGCACGTTGCTCGGCGGCGACGTTGCCTTTTCGCTGTTTCAGCGCGAGGCCAAGCCGGAGGAGATCGACTTCCTGCGCTCGCGTGGACAGCTGTCGCTGGCGGCAACCCTGCGCGCGATGGTGCGCTCCAGCGACGCCAAGCTGGCCCTGGTCGAGCTGAAGGCCGTCGACAACGCCTATCCGCTGCTCGGCAAGGCCGAGCTCCAGCCCGATCTGCCGATGGCCGACATCCTGGCCGAGCGCGACGGCGTCTACGGAGCCGCAGCCGATCCGGCGCTGCTGGCCCGGCTCGACCTGAAGGTCGGCGACATCGTCACGATCGACACGGCCCGCTTCCAGATTCGCAGCGCGCTGCAGGCCGAGCCCGACAAATTGTCCGGCGGCATCGGCCTCGGGCCGCGCTTTCTGATCAGCGAGGCGGGTCTGCGGGCGACGCCGCTGCTGCAGCCGGGCAGTCTCGTGCGCTGGACCTACCGGGTCCGGCTGCCCGACAATGCCAAGGACGATCACGCCGCGGCGTCCTTCATCGCCGATACCCGCCTGACGCTGCCGTCGGCCGGATGGGAGATCCGCAGCCGCAGCAACGCCTCGCCGCAACTGGAGCGGACCATCGGCCGCTTCACCCAGTTCCTGACCCTGGTCGGTCTCGCCGCCCTGCTGGTCGGCGGCGTCGGCGTCGCCAATGCGGTCAAGAGCCATGTCGACCGCCGCACCGAGGTGATCGCGGCGTTCAAGGCGCTCGGCGCCACCAGCCGCGACGTGTTCGGCATCTACCTCGTGCAGGTGATGGTGCTCGCCACGATCGGTTCGATCATCGGACTCTGCACCGGCGCGGCCCTGCCGTTTGCCATCGTCGGGCTGTTCGGCAACATCCTGCCGCTGCCCGTGATCCCGGCTATTCATCCGGACGAGCTGGCGCTGTCCTTCGTCTATGGCCTGCTCACCGCGCTCGCGTTCGGTCTGTGGCCGCTCGGGCGCGTGCGTGACGTGCCGGTGGCGGCGTTGTTCCGCGAGGCGGTCATCGCCGAATGGCACCGGCCGCGCTGGAGCTATCTGGTGCTGATCGCGGGCACCGTCGTGCTGCTGATCGCGGTGGTGATCGGCCTGTCCTACGACAAGCGCATCGCCGCGGTGTTCGTCGCGGCCGCCGCGCTGGTGTTCGTGCTGTTGCGCGGCATTGCCGCCGCGGTGATGGCGATTGCGCGCGCCCTGCCGCGCAGCCGCTTCCCGATGCTGCGGCTGGCGGTCAGCAATATCTATCGCCCAGGCGCGCTGACACCGTCCGTAGTGCTGTCGCTCGGGCTGGGGCTCGCCGTGCTGGTCACCATCACCCAGATCGACGGCAATCTGCGACGCCAGTTCCTGGCACAACTGCCGGAGCAGGCGCCGTCGTTTTTCTTCATCGACGTCCCCTCGGGCGAGGCCGACCGCTTCCGCGGCTTCCTCAAGGACCTCGCCCCTCAATCGGCAGTCGAAGACGTACCGATGCTGCGCGGGCGCATCGTCTCCGCCCGCGGCGTGCGCGCCGAGGACCTCAAGGCGACGACGGACACCGAATGGGTGCTGCAGAGCGACCGCGGCCTGACCTATACCGCCGAGATTCCCAAGGGATCCAAGGTCGTCGAGGGCGCGTGGTGGGGCGAGAACTACAGCGGCCCGCCGCTGGTTTCGATCGAGAAGCGGATCGCCGACGGTCTCGGCCTCAAGCTCGGCGACGACATCGTGGTCAACGTGCTCGGACGCGACATCACGGCGCGGATCGGCAACATGCGCACCATCGACTGGCAGGGGCTCGGCATCAATTTCGTGCTGGTGTTCTCCCCGAATGCCTTCAAGGGCGCGCCCCACACCCATGTCGCCACCCTGACCGAGGCGCGCTCCGATGCCGTCGAGGATGCGCGCGTCATCCGCAAGGTGGCCGACGCCTTCCCGATGGTGACCAGCGTGCGGGTCCGCGAGGTGATGGAGACGGTCGGCTCGGTCGTCTCCAACCTTGCGCTCGCCATCCGCGGCGCCAGCGCGGTGACGCTGATCTCGGCCATCCTGGTGCTGGGCGGCGCGCTGGCCGCCGGCCACCGCCACCGGGTCTACGATGCCGTGATCCTGAAGACGCTGGGCGCCACCAGGCTGCGGTTGCTCGGCGCCTACGCACTGGAATATCTGATGATCGGCTTCGCCACCGCCGCCTTCGGCGTCGTCGCGGGGTCGGTCGCCGCGTGGCTGATCGTGACCCGGCTGATGACCTTGAGCTTCGCCTGGCAGGCGGGCAGCGCCGCGCTGGTCGTCCTGACCGCGCTGATCGTGACGGTCGGCCTCGGTCTGGCCGGCACCCTGCTTGCGCTCAACCAGAAGCCGGCGACGGTCCTTCGGAATCTCTAGCGGCTTGCGCGCTCATGCCGCACGGTTAACGCGATTTATACGGCTGGGACGCGCGCGGAGCGACATTCAGCCGCGCGTGGACGCTTGCGGCGGATATGCTAGTTTCCCATCTAGGGAATGGGCTCAGAGACCTGCCAAAAGATGGCGATTTTGCCGATGACGCAAATTTAATATCTGTGGCAGTGGGTATGAGATAGGGTTTTTCGAGAACCGGCTAAAGGTCCTGCCAGGACCGGACTGCCGGGCAACCAACGGGAATCGACCATGTCGGACCTAGACCGCAATTATGCTTCACCCTTTGGCCGGGTGGCCGGGCGCGCCGATGCCGCGACCGTCGACGCCGGTCTGCGCGCCTACATGCTGCGCATCTACAATTACATGAGCATCGGCCTGGCCATCACCGGCCTCGCGGCGCTGGGCGTCTACATGGCGTCGGTGACCGGCGATCCGGCTGCCGGCGTATTCAAGTTCGGCAACGCGTACCTGACGCAGTTCGGCTACGCGATGTTCGTGAGCCCGCTGAAGTGGCTGTTCATCCTGGCCCCACTGGTCATGGTGTTCGCGATCTCGGCCGGCATCAACCGCCTGGCGCCGTCGACCGCGCAGATCCTGTTCTGGGTGTTCTCGGCCTTGATGGGCATCTCGCTGTCGTCGATCTTCCTGGTGTACACTCACACCTCGATCGTGCGGGTGTTCTTCATCACCGCGGCGACGTTCGGCGCGCTCAGCCTGTACGGCTATACGACCAAGCGCGACATGACCGGCATGGGCTCGTTCCTGTTCATGGGCCTGGTCGGCATCGTGCTGGCGAGCCTCGTGAACCTGTTCCTGGCGAGCTCGATGCTGCAGTTCATCGTCTCGGTGATCGGCGTGTTCGTGTTCGCCGGCCTGACCGCCTGGGACACGCAGCGTCTGAAGAACGAGTACATCTACGGCTACGCTTCCGCGGGCGGCGACATTGCCGAGCGCGCAGCGATCACCGGCGCCCTGTCGCTGTACCTGAACTTCATCAACCTGTTCACGCTGCTGCTGCAGCTGCTCGGACAGCGCGACTGAGCCAGCGGCTCACACGAGCGACCTTCGAAGCCCCGGCCTCACCGCCGGGGCTTTTCGTTTGCGCAAGCCAATTGCGACCGCGGCGCGGGCGCGACGGCAGCCATGCCGCGAGGCCGGATTGATCGCCGCGTCCGCTTTGGTATGTTTCCACCATGTCCGACATTGAGATCCGGCCCACCCGGGAGGCCGACCTTCCCACCATCACCGTCATCTACGGCCAGGCCGTCCGCGAGGGCACGGCCACCTTCGAGCTCGACCCTCCGGATCTGACGGAAATGACGCGCCGCTTCCGGGCGCTCACCGACGACGGCTTTCCCTATTTCGCCGCCCTGCTGGACGGAGAGGTGGTTGGCTATGCCTATGCGGGGCCTTACCGGCCTCGCCCGGCCTATCGCTTCACGGTGGAGAACTCGATCTATCTCGCCCCCGCCAGCCAGCGTCGTGGCATCGGAATGCGACTGATGCGGCGGCTGATCGACGCCTGTGAGGAGGGAGGCTTTCGCCAGATGATCGCCGTCATCGGCGACTCCGCCAATGCCGGCTCGGTCCGGCTGCATACCGCCTGCGGCTTCCAGATGATCGGCACCCACCCGAGCGTCGGCCTGAAATTCGGCCGCTGGCTCGATACTGTGATGATGCAGCGCCCGCTCGGGGCCGGGAGCAGCGACGTCCCGGCGTAAGCAACGCCAGTCGGAATGTCATGATCAGCCGGAGCGCGTGGGATCAGACCAGCGCCGGCTTCGGCGCGATCACCAGCAGCACGCGCTCGAGCTCATGACCGCGGCGCAGGATCAGGCCGGTGGCCGAGATCACGCTGTACATGCCCTGCTTGCGCGCCAGCCGCGGGTCCTTCTCGATGCGGTAGATCGGCACCTCGGACGCCCGGCGAAACACGGAGAAGACGGCCCGGTCACGCAGGAAGTCGATCGAATAGTCGCGCCACTCACCGTCGGCGACCATGCGGCCGTAGAGGTTGAGGATACGATTCAGCTCGAGACGATCGAACGTCACCCGGTTGGGCGCTGCGGCCGCGTTGCGCGCCGCCGCGCGGTTCTCGCTGGGGTCGGCATCCTCCGGAGTGAGGTTCATGAGCGTCCTCCTGTCATCTGTGTGACATGATCGCGCCAACCGCCGGAAGCCGCAAGGGGCCGTTTTCATTGTTGAAGTTCGGCCGTGCATGCCAACCGCGCGAACTCCGCGAACACGCAAGCGTCACGGGATCGTTAGCAGAATCATAATCGCGCCGTCTTTCCGCCCACCGACCGCCCCCGACCTTAGGCATAAGATTCATGTGCGTTGGCCCGGTCCTTTCGGTTCCGGATTCCTCAGCCCCCAGCCCCCCGGGGTCGTCAGGATCGGGTCCATTCACAAGTAAGGCAAAGGGCCAACGCAAGTTGGTCCTTTTGCTTTTTTGGCGTGAGCTGCACGGAACATGTTATGGCGCGCCTCCGTCCTATGGACGTGACGCGCCTTACCGCAGGTCAAGGGAAACGAAGATCAGGACGACCGAAGATCAGCGCTCGGGAGCACGCGCCGTTGCTGAAGCCCGTCCGACCAATGGCAACTCGGAAAAGGCGGCCCCGAGCATCGCGCCGGGGCGGTCGCGACTGCCGTCCTGCACATAGACGACGGTGCCATCGACGCCCTCGCGGGCGATCTTCTCCAGCGGCACGCTCCATCTGACCGGCGAACCATTCCAGTCACCCAGCTTCTGAAGACCGCGAACGACGTTGTAATAGGTCAGATCACGGCCGCTGTTCTCGCCGCGGCCGACCGAGATCGGGACCACCCGCGAGATCGAGCAGACCCAGACCTCGCCGTGCTTGCGCGGCATCTGGTCGTTGGCCGCGGCCACGGAGACAGTGAGGTCCTGGCCGTCGACCGACAGCCTCACCGGCACCGACATCACGCTGCCACCCTGGACGGTCTCCTCGATGGCGCCTTCGATCGCCTCGCGGTCGCTGCCGATCACATGCACGGAGCCGTTGACCACCGCCTGCGGCGTATAGACTTCGCGATCGCCACGCGCCCTGGAATAGGCCCGCTGCCGGGCCGTGAAGCGGGAGTCGGCCAGCGTGTCCTTCCAGCCCAGGTAGTCCCAGTAGTCGATCGGCAGGGACAGCGCGATGACCGAGGGATCTCTGGCGAGCTCGCCGAGGATCTTGTCGGCCGGCGGGCAGGATGAACAGCCCTGGGACGTGAAGAGTTCGATCACCGCACGCGGATCGGACGCAGCCGGCCGGACGAAAGCGATGACCGCACAGACACTCAGCGCCGCGCGCGACCACCACGACATCTGTCCACTCATCGTCACTGTCCTGTCTGGAACATGGTCCGCTGCGCCCTGCCGCGTCAATGATCTGCGAAGCCGCCCTCGTAGTTAATAGATTGCAAACGAAAAGGAGGCGGCCTTTGTCATAGGCCGCCTCCTTCATCACCCGCTACTCACTTCAGAGTGAGCCAAACTGTCGCGTCGCGCTTTGGTTAAGCAGCAAGCTTGCGCAGCACGTAGTGCAGGATGCCGCCGTTGCGATAGTAGTCCAGCTCGTCCAGCGTATCGATCCGGCAGAGCAGCGGCACCTGCTGCGCCGCCCCGTCGGCCGACACGATCTCGGCGGTCAGGGTTTGACGCGGCTTCAGGTCGCCCTGCAGGCCCTTGATGGTGACCTTCTCGTCGCCCTTCAGGCCGAGCGAGGACCAGGACGTGCCTTCCTGGAAGGTGAGCGGGAGCACACCCATGCCGACCAGGTTCGAACGATGGATGCGCTCGAAGCTCTGGCAGATCACGGCGCGGACGCCGAGCAGCCGGGTACCTTTCGCAGCCCAATCGCGCGACGAGCCGTTGCCGTATTCGGCGCCGGCGAACACCACCAGCGGCACGCCCTCTTCCTGGTACTTCATCGCGGCGTCGTAGATCGACATCTGCTCGCCGTCGGGCCAGTGCTTGGTCAGGCCGCCTTCCGGAATGTTGCCGTCGGCACCTTTGAGCATGAAGTTCTTGATGCGGATGTTGGCGAAGGTGCCGCGCATCATGATCTCGTGGTTGCCGCGGCGCGTGCCGTACTGGTTGAAGTCGGCCGGGCGGACCTGGTGCTCGCTGAGGAATTTACCGGCGGGCGAGGTCAGCTTGATCGAACCGGCCGGCGAGATGTGGTCGGTCGTGATCTTGTCGCCGAACAGCGCCAGCACGCGGGCCTCGACGATGTCCTTGATCGGCTCGGGCTCCTTCTTCATGCCGTCGAAATACGGCGGGTTCTGCACGTAGGTCGACGACATGTTCCAGCGATAGGTCTCGCTCTCGACCGTCTTGATCTTGCGCCAGTTGGTGTCGCCCTTGAACACGTCGGCGTAGCGCTTCTTGAAAATCGACGCCTTGACGAATTTCTTGACGAAGTCGTTGACCTCCTTGGTCGTCGGCCAGATGTCTTTCAGGTAGACCGGCTTCTTGTCCTTGCCGATGCCGATCGGCTCGACCGAAAGATCCTTGGTCACGGTGCCGGCCAGCGCGTAGGCCACGACCAGCGGCGGCGAGGCCAGGTAGTTGGCCTGCACGTCCGGCGAGACGCGGCCTTCGAAGTTGCGGTTGCCGGACAGCACGGCCGCCGCGACGACGCCGTTGTCGTTGATCGACTTCGAGATCTCCTCCGGCAGCGGACCTGAATTGCCGATGCAGGTAGTGCAGCCAAAACCGACCAGGTTGAAGCCGACCTTGTCGAGGTCCTTCTGCAGGCCGGAGTTAGCCAGATACTCGGCGACCACCTGGCTGCCCGGGGCGAGCGAGGTCTTCACCCACGGCTTGGCCTTGAGGCCCTTGGCGGCGGCGTTGCGGGCCAAGAGGCCGGCGCCGATCAGCACGCTCGGGTTCGAGGTGTTGGTGCAGGAGGTGATGGCGGCGATGACGACATCGCCATGGCCGATGTCGAAGTCCTTGCCCTCAACGGGGAAGCGCTGCGCGGCATCGCTCTTCTTGTACTCGCCGGCCAGCGCGGTGGCGAAGCCCTCGGCCACCGCCGGCAGGGCGATGCGGCCCTCGGGACGCTTCGGACCAGCCATCGACGGCACGACGTCGGCGAGATCGAGGGTCAGCGTCTGCGTGAACACCGGGTCCGCCGACTTGGCGGTGCGGAACAGGCCCTGCGCCTTGGCATAGGCCTCGACCAGCGCGACGCGCGGGCCCTTGCGGCCCGAGGTCTTGAGATAGTCGATGGTGGCGGCGTCGACCGGGAAGAAGCCGCAGGTCGCGCCATATTCGGGGGCCATGTTGGCGATGGTCGACTTGTCGGCGACCGAGAGATGGTCGAGGCCGGGCCCGAAGAACTCGACGAACTTGCCGACCACGCCGAGCTTGCGCAGCATCTGGGTGACGGTCAGCACCAGGTCGGTCGCGGTCACGCCTTCCTTCAACGCGCCGGTCAGCTTGAAGCCGACGACGTCGGGCAGCAGCATCGACAGCGGCTGGCCGAGCATGCAGGCCTCAGCCTCGATGCCGCCGACGCCCCAGCCGAGCACGGCCAGACCATTGACCATCGTGGTGTGCGAATCGGTGCCGACCAGCGAATCCGGATAGGCGACCTCGAAGGTGCCCTTGGTGCGGCCGACGGTCATCTTCTCCTTCTTGGTCCAGACGGTCTGCGCGAGGTATTCGAGGTTGACCTGGTGGCAGATGCCGGTGCCGGGCGGCACGACGGAGAAGTTCGAGAACGCCTTCTGGCCCCACTTCAGGAATTCGTAGCGCTCCTGGTTCTGCTTGTACTCCTCGGCGACGTTCTTGCCGAACGCCTTGTTGTCACCGAAGTAGTTCACGATCACCGAGTGGTCGATGACGAGATCGACCGGCACCAGCGGGTTGATCTTCTCGGCATCGCCGCCGAGCTTCTGCATCGCGTTGCGCATCGCTGCGAGATCGACCACCGCAGGCACGCCGGTGAAATCCTGCATCAGCACGCGCGCCGGACGGAAGGCGATCTCGTGCTCCAGCGACTTCTTGCGCAGCCATTTCGACACCGCGACAATGTCGTCCTTGGTGACGGTGCGGCCGTCCTCGTTGCGCAGCAGATTCTCGAGCAGCACCTTCATCGAATAGGGCAGCTTGGAGATGTCCTTGAGACCGTTCTTCTCGGCTGTGGGCAAGCTGTAGTAAATGTAGCTCTTCGTTCCGACCTTGAGGGTCTTGCGACACTTGAAGCTGTCGAGCGAGGTCATGCGTGGAAATCCCAATTGATCTGTATACCCGGAGGGGGTATTTAAGAACCGTCAGCGCGAGGCGCCGGATGGCTTGCAGCGGGCGATTGTGTGCTGCATCAAGGTCGGGCTTATAGAAGCTTTCTAACTGCGCCGCCACAGCCACAAGCAAGCCGCGACGTGGCATCACCCACAAATTCTCACGCGCTAGCCATCAATTTCGTAAGGGCTGTCACGACGGGCCATGCAGCTTTCTCCAACACTGTCTCCGAAACTGTTCGGCCGCGACGTCAGATGCGTGCGCGGCGGCCGCGAGGTGTTCGCAGGACTTGCGTTCGAAGCGCTCGCGGGCGAGGCGCTGGCGGTGACCGGACACAATGGTGCGGGCAAGACATCACTGCTGCGGCTGATCGCCGGCCTACTGCTGCCGGCGGGCGGCTCCATCGCCATCGAGGGCGGCGAAGGCGAGTTGACGGTGCCCGAGCAGGCGCACTATCTCGGCCACCGCGACGCGCTGAAGCCGGCGCTCAGCGTGCGCGAAAACCTGACCTTCTGGGCCGAATTCCTCGGCGGCGGCGTCACGCGGCCGATCCCCGACTGTTTGGCGGCGGTGGGCATCGCGCACGCCATCGACCTGCCCGCCGCCTATCTGTCCGCCGGCCAGCGCCGCCGCCTGTCGCTGGCGCGCCTGCTGGCCGTGCCGCGCCTGCTGTGGCTGCTGGACGAGCCGACCGCCGCGCTCGACATCGCCGGACAGGCGATGTTCGCCGGCCTGATGCGCGAGCATCTCGCTGGCGGCGGGCTGATCGTGGCCGCGACACATGGACCGCTCGGCATCGCCACGCGCGAGCTGCGGATCGGGGAGGCTCGATGATTCCCTCTCGCCTCTTCGCAGTCCCACCCACCGCTCTCTCCGTTCCCTCCCCCCTTGTGGGGGAGGGTCAGGGAGGGGGGTGCCCCACGACGCGCTCTAACTTGTTTGACGAGATTCGGTCGCACCAACCAACGTCCCATCGGCGCGCCGACCCCTCCCCCTTGCGGGGAGGGGTCGGGGGTGGGCGTCCACAACGGCAGCGTCACCCGGAGCCACCCCCCTCCCCAGCCCTCCCCCACAAGGAGGGAGGGAGCGCAGTTTGCGGGTGGAGGGAGCGTGGCTCACCATCTGCCATCAAGCAATCAGCCAAGGCCCTCCCCGCATGACCGCGCTCGGTGCCCTCATCCGCCGCGACATCCGGATCGCGCTGCGCATCGGCGGCGGCGCGCTGATCGGCGTGCTGTTCTTCCTCACCGTCGTGGTGCTGATGCCATTCGCGGTCGGGCCGGATCTGGCGCTCCTGACTCGGCTCGGCCCCGCCATCCTCTGGCTCGGTGCCCTGCTCTCCAGCCTGCTCACCCTGGACCGGCTGTTCACCGCCGACCACGAGGACGGCTCGCTCGACCTGGTCGTGATGAGCCGGACACCGCTGGAGCTGGCCTGCGCCGCCAAGGCGCTGGCGCACTGGCTCGCCGCCGGCCTGCCGCTGGTGATCGCGACGCCCGTGCTCGGACTGCTTCTCAATCTCGACGCCACCGCCACCGGCGCCGTCGCGCTGACGCTATTGGCGGGCACGCCTGCCCTGACCTTCATCGGCATGATCGGTGCGGCGCTGGCGGTGACCATGCACCGCGGCGGGCTGCTGCTGGCGGTCTTGGTGCTGCCACTATCGATCCCGGTGCTGATCTTCGGCGTCGCGGCGTCGCAGGCGGCCATCGTCGGTCCGCTTCCGTTCGGGGCGCCATTCTCGATCCTGTGCGCATTGTCGCTGGTGAGTTTCGTGATCGGCCCGTTCGCCGCTGCGACAAGCTTGCGGAACGGGCTGGATTGACCCACCGCCCGCCGAGGTTTGACCATGATCAACTCTTACCTGGTGGCGCCGTGCTGATTGCCTGCAACCGCTTCCGCCTTTAACAAGGGTCTCATGTCGCTGATCGACCTTGCCAATCCCACCCGGTTCCTCGGCCTCGCCGCACGGTTGCTGCCGTGGCTGGCGCTGGTCACGACCGCGCTGCTGGCTGCCGGCCTGTACCTCTCGGCGCTGGCGCCCGACGACTATCAGCAGGGCGCGACCGTCAAGATCATGTTCATCCACGTGCCCAATGCGTGGCTGTCGATGTTCGTCTGGGGCGTCATGAGCATCGCCTCGCTCGGCACCCTGGTATGGCGGCATCCGCTCGCCGACGTCGCCGCCAAGGCCGCCGCCCCGATCGGCGCCAGCTTCACGTTCCTCGCGCTGCTCACCGGCTCGCTGTGGGGCCGGCCGATGTGGGGCACCTATTGGGAGTGGGATGCCCGGCTGACCTCGGTGCTGATCCTGTTCCTGATGTATCTCGGCCTGATGGCGCTGTGGCGCGCGGTCGAGGATCCCACCCGCGCCGCCCGTGCTGCCGCCGTGCTGACGCTGGTTGGCGCCATCAACCTGCCGATCATCAAGTTCTCAGTCGACTGGTGGAACACGCTGCATCAACCCGCGTCGGTGATGCGGATGGGCGGTCCGGCGCTCGACAAATCATTCCTGATCCCGCTGCTGGTGATGGCAATCGGGTTCACGTTCCTGTTCGTGACGCTGCATGTCGCGGCGATGCGCAACGAGATCCTGCGTCGTCGTGTGCGCAGCCTGCAGATGATGCAGGCGCGCGCCTACACGACGACCGCACCAGCCGACGATCCGGCAGGCCAGATCGCGGGAGCGGCTTGATATGGACCTCGGCCCCTATACCTCCTTCATCGCCACCTCCTATCTTGCGGCGGCGCTGGTCGTGGTGGTGCTGATCGGCTGGATCGCCATCGACTACCGCACCCAGAAGGCGCGCTTGCGCGCGCTCGAGGACAGCGGCATCAGCCGCCGTTCCGGCCGCGCGGCAACGGACATTCAATGACTGAACAGGCTGCGACAGAGCCGGCGCCGCGCCGCCGCTCATTCCTCATGCTGCTGCCGCTCGTGGTGTTCCTCGGGCTGGCGGCGCTGTTCTGGTCGCGCCTCGGCAACGGCGATCCGTCGCGCATTCCGTCGGCGCTGATCGGCCGTCCGGCGCCGGCCACACCGCTGCCGCCGCTGCCGGAGCTGGCCAGAGACGGCACGCCGGTGCCCGGACTCGATCCGGCCGCGCTCAAGGGCAAGGTCAGCATCGTCAACGTCTGGGCATCGTGGTGCGTGCCCTGCCACGACGAGGCGCCGCTGCTGGTCGAGCTCGGCCGCGACAAGCGCTTTCAGATCATCGGCATCAATTACAAGGATGGCGCCGACAACGCCCGCCGCTTCCTCGGCCGGCACGGCAATCCCTATGACGTCGTCGGCGTCGACGGCAATGGCCGCGCCGGCATCGAATGGGGCGTCTACGGCGTGCCCGAGACCTTCGTGGTCGGACGCGAGGGCACCATCGTCTACAAGCTGGTCGGCCCGATCACGGCGCAGAACATCGATGCGGTGTTGAAGCCGGAGATCGAGAAGGCGTTGAAGGCGGGATCGTAGTTCAGGCGTCGTTGCTAGCCAACGGGTCGGGGAAGCAATCCAGAGTCCTCGCGCAGCCCTGGATTGCTTCGTCGCTACGCTCCTCGCAAAGAGGGCACGGCGGAGCTACCCCTTGCTCACATCCCCCTCGGCCGCATCGCTGGCTTCGAGCGACGCCGGGTCCTGGTGGTAGCGCTTGATCAGCGGCATCTGGGCGATGGCGAAGATCATGGTCAGCGGCACAACCCCGAAAGCCTTGAAGCCGACCCAGAAATCGGTGCTCTGCGTGCGCCAGATGATCTCGTTCAGCACCGCCATCGCCGCGAAGAACAGCGCCCAGCGGAAGGTGAGGATGCGCCAGCCCACAGCCGTCAGGTTGAACATCTGATCGAACATGATCGCGATGAAGGAGCGGTTGAACAGCAGACCGCCGCCGAGCACGGCCGCGAACAGGCAGTAGATGATGGTCGGCTTGACCTTGATGAAGGTCTCGTCGTGCAGCACCAGGGTCAGCGTGCCGAACACGATGACGACGACGGCGGTCACCAGCGCCATCAGCGGCACGTGCCGCGTCACCACATAGGACGCGATCAGCGCCGCGATGATCGCCACCATGAACGCGCCGGTCGCAGCGAACAGATTGAACTTGGCGTTGACCACGAAGAACACGATCAGCGGACCGAGTTCGGTCGCGAGCTTGAACAGCGGATGCGGCTGGGTCTTGTCCATTCCATGTCCCGTTGGCTGTCATCATCCGCGGCCGCGGATGATCCAGTAGCCTCTGATGTCTCGTGGCGGAGGAGGCGCGCAACGGGCGGAAAGGCTCGCAGGCGCGCCGCACCGTGACGTCAATCCTCGATTCCCGCAATCGCCCGCGCGAAATCCTTGGCGGCGAACGGGGAGAGATCGTCGACCCCCTCGCCGACGCCGATGAAGTGCACCGGCAGCTTGAACTTCTCCGACAGCGCCACCAGGATGCCGCCGCGCGCCGTGCCATCCAGCTTGGTCATCACGAGACCGGTGACGCCTGCCGTACGATGAAACGCCTCGACCTGCGACAGCGCATTTTGTCCCACCGTCGCGTCGAGCACGAGCAGCACCGCATGCGGCGCCGACGCGTCGACCTTGCGAATGACACGCACCACCTTTTCGAGCTCGTTCATCAGCTCGGCCTTGTTCTGCAAACGACCGGCGGTGTCGATCAACAGAATGTCGCGGCCCTGCTCCTTGGCCGCGGTGATGGCGGTGAACGCAAGGCTGGCCGCGTCCGAGCCCTGCGCGCCGGCGATGACCGGCGCCTTGGTGCGCTCGCCCCAGACCTTGAGCTGCTCGATGGCGGCGGCGCGGAACGTGTCGCCCGCCGCCAGCATCACCTGCCTGCCCTCGGACGCAAATTTCGCGGCCAGCTTGCCGATGGTGGTCGTCTTGCCGGAGCCGTTGACGCCGACGACGAGAATGACGAACGGCTTGTGGCCCGGCGCGATCTCGAGCGGCTTCGCCACCGGCGACAGCACCTTCTCGACCTCGGTCGCGACCACCGCCTTCACCTCGTCGGCGCTGATCGCCTTGTCGTAGCGGCCGGTCCCGACGGCCTCCGCAATCCGCGCAGCGACCTGGGTACCGAGATCGGCGCGCAGCAGCACGTCCTCGATGTCGTCCAGCATCGCGCGGTCGAGCTTGCGCTTGGTGACGAGATCGGCCACGGCCGTGCCGAGCGCGCCGGAGGTGCGCTTCAGGCCCGCGGACAGCCGCCGCCACCACGACAGCTTGGGTGTTTCGGAGGTGGTATCGTTCATGGCGTGGTGTTAGCCCTTTCCATTCGCAAACGAAAGCTCACACCCGCGTTACGGTTTCCATGGACATTAACCAACCCAGCGACGAGGAGATGCTCGCCCGCGTGCTTCATCGCGACGGGCTGATGCTGGTGATCGACAAGCCGGCCGGCATTCCCGTGCACAAGGGACCAAAGGGCGGACCGAATCTCGAAGCCTCGTTCGACGCACTGCGCTTCGGCCTGCCGCGCCCGCCGGTGCTGGCGCATCGGCTCGACAAGGAAACCTCGGGCTGTCTGGTGCTCGGCCGTCATCGCAAGGCAACGGCCTCGCTCGGGCTTTTGTTCAAGCACGGCAAGATTTCGAAGACCTATTGGGCGGTGGTCGAGGGCGGGCCTGACGCTAATGAGGGCGTGATCGAGCTGCCGCTCGGCAAGCTCAACGCCGAGCGCGGATGGTGGCAGAAGCCGGATCCGCAAGGGCAGCCGGCGGTGACGAAATGGCGCGTGCTGGGGCGGTCATACTCTCTTGCCAGTCTATCCCTGAACTCCCCTCTCACTCGTGGCAACGACCCGCCTCCGCCTGCCGGCGGGGAGGGGTCGGGGGTGGGGGTCCCCACGGGCAGTGTCGCTTGGAGCCCCCCCCCTCCCCAGCCCTCCCCCACAAGGGAGGAGGGAGCGCAGCTGCCGGGTGTAGAGTCAGTGCACTCCAATCGCAGTGCGCGACTCACCTGGCTCGCCATGGAACCAGTGACCGGCCGCACCCATCAATTGCGCGTGCATTCGGCTGCGTCGGGTTGGCCGATCGTCGGCGACAACATCTACGGCAACGGCCCGCGCTTCGGCGAGCCGCGGCTGCATCTGCACGCGCGCGAGATTTCGATCCCGCTGTCGAAAAACAAGCCGCCGGTACACGTGGTGGCGCCGGCGCCGGTGCACATGCATGAGCGACTCAGGATGTGCGGGTGGAACGGGGAGTGAGCCCGCCATCAGGCGCAAGCGAGACCTGGGCTCGCACCACACCTACCGCCGTCATCGCCCGGTTCAACCGGCGATGACGGCGGGGGCAGGACTAACAGCCTGCCCCCATCATGACCTGACATCGTGAGGCGCTGCACGGTGCCCATCGTGTGACCCGCTACGGCCACCGGCAGATAATGCTCCGTCCGGCCTTGCGTCTCGCTCTCGATCAGCACCTCGCGCAGGCAGCCGATCTCCTGCTCCAACCGCCGCCGCAGCGCCGCTTCGCCCGCAGTCCGCAGCCGCCGCGCCCGCTCGCGGATGACGGTGCCGTCCACCTGCGGCATGCGCGCGGCCGGCGTGCCCGGCCGCGGCGAATAGGGAAAGACGTGCAGGAAGGTCAGCTCGCATTCCTCGACGAGATCGAGCGAGCGCGCGAACATCTCCTCGGTCTCGGTCGGGAAGCCCGCGATCAGATCGGCGCCAAGCGCGATGTCCGGCCGCAGCCGGCGCACCTGAGCACAGAATGCGATGGCATCGGCGCGCGCATGCCGCCGCTTCATGCGCTTCAGGATCAGATCGTCACCCGCCTGCAGCGACAGATGCAGATGCGGCATCAGCCTCGCATCATCAGCGAGGGCATCGAGCAGGTCGGCATCCGCCTCGATCGAATCGATCGAGGAGATGCGCAGGCGCTTCAGCTCGGGCACGTGGCGCAGGATCCGCTTCACCAGCCGGCCGAGCTTGGGTGCGCCCGGCAGATCCGCGCCATAGCTCGTGAGGTCGACTCCGGTCAGCACGATCTCGGCATGGCCGCCCTCGCTCAGCGCGCGCACCTGATCGACCACGGCGCCCATCGGCACCGAGCGCGAATTGCCGCGGCCGAACGGGATGATGCAGAACGTGCAGCGATGGTCGCAGCCGTTCTGCACCTGGACGAAGACACGCGGCAGGCCGCGCTGGAAGCCATCGACCAGATGCGGCGCCATCTCCGTCACCGCCATGATGTCGGAGACGGCGACCTTCTCGGACGCATCGATGCCGAAGCGTGGCACGGCCAGCGCCTGTGTCGTCGCACGCCACGCGTCGGGCTGCAGCTTGTCGTCATTGCCGATGACGCGGTCGACCTCGGGCATGGAAGCGAACATGGTGGCCTGCGTCTGCGCGGCGCAGCCGGTCACGACGATGCGCGCCGCCGGGCGCTCGCGCTTCAGCTTGCGGATGGATTGCCGCGCCTGCGCCACGGCCTCGTTGGTGACGGCGCAGCTATTGATGACGATGGTGTCATCGGCGCCAGCCGCCTCGGCATGTTTCGCGATCAGCTCGGATTCGAACGCGTTCAGGCGGCAGCCGAAGGTGACGACGTCGACGCTCATGCGACGCTGGCGAACATCGACGGCTCGAACCGCCCCTCGAACTCGAATGCGGCGGTGCCCGTCATCAGCACGTGATCGTCGCGCTCGCGCCACTCGATCGTGAGCTCGCCGCCGGGCAGCGTCATCTGCACGATCCGGTTGGCGCGCTTCAGCCTGGCAGCCGCGACCGCGGTCGCGCAGGCCGCCGAGCCGCAGGCCTTGGTCAGCCCCGCGCCGCGCTCCCAGGTGCGCATCGTGATGTGGTCGCGATCGACGATGTGGGCGAGCGTGATGTTCGCACGCTCCGGGAAAATCGGATGGTTCTCCAGCAGCGGCCCGAAGCGCTCCAAATCATAGGCATTGACGTCGTCGACCCAGAACACCGCGTGCGGGTTGCCCATGTTGACGACCGAGGGCGAATGCAGGATCGGGGCATTGATCGGCCCGATCTGCAGCTCGATGTAGCGGGTGTCGCGGAACTCCTCGGCGAGCGGAATCTCCTGCCAGCCGAACTTCGGCACGCCCATGTCGACGGTGTAGAGGTCGGGCGCCGGCCCCTGCCAGCAGTTCAACAATCCGGCGCGGGTCTCGAACGTCGCGCTGGTCTGGCCGGTCTTGCCGAACACCTGGCGCACCACGCAGCGCATGCCGTTGCCGCAGGCGCCGGACTCCGATCCATCGTTGTTGTAGATGCGGATGAACGCTTCGGTGCCGTCGAGCCGCGGCGGCTGCAGCACCATCAGCTGGTCGTAAGGCACCCGGGATGCCACCGCCCGCGCCTCGTCCGGCGTGACGACATGCTTCACGTCGCGCAGATCGACCACGACGATCTCGTTGCCGATCCCGTTCATCTTGACGAAGCTGTGGTTGGCCAGCGCGCTCATGAAAATATCCAAATTGTGTCCGCCTTATATGGCGAATGGCGCGGCATTGACCAGCCTGCAGAGCGACATGACGCATCTGTCATGGGACGCCGCGCCGCCGAGCATGTTAGGACCGGTTCATTCGCCGGCACGAACCGGGCAAAGCAGCACGGCCACTGGAGAATAGTCGAATGAATCTCAGCACTTTCCGCCTCGTTCTGGCCGTGAGCTCGGTCGCGCTTCTGCTCGGCGGTACGTTCGCCCGGGCCCAGGCGCCGTCGGCCTCGCCGGCTCCGGCGGCCTCAGCCACGCCCGCACCGGCCCCGAGCGCGCTACCGGCCCCGGCGGTGCCGGCCTCTCCTGCGCCTGCCGCGTCGGCCAGTCCGGCGCCCGCGACCAGCCCGATGCCGGCCGCCAGCGCGAGCCCCTCGCCGTCGTCATCTCCGACCGCGGCCCAGTCCCCGGCCACGTCGCCGCCAGCCCAGGCGGCCGACGCCTTCGGCGACGAGATCAAGCTCGAGGCGAAGAAGGTTGTCCTCGTCAAGGGCACCGCCAATTGGGACAATGCGTTCGAAACGCTGATCGACTCCTTCAAAACGCTGTCGGCCACGCTGGACAAGCAGGGCATCAAGCCCGCCGGCAACGGCATGATCGTCTACACCTCGACCGACGACACCGGCTTCACCTTCCTGGCCGAGATGCCGATCGAGCAGGAGCCGAAGACGCTCGGCAAGGGCATGAGCATCGGCCAGTCGCCCGAGGGCAAGGCGCTGAAGTTCGTCCATCGCGGCTCCTACGACAACATGGACAACACCTACGAGGCGATCACCAACCACCTCGACGAGCGCCGGCTGGAGGCCAAGGACACCTTCATCGAGGAGTACCTGACCGACCCCTTGAAGACGGCCGAAGACAAGCTCGTCATCAACGTCTACGTGCCGCTGAAGTGAGCACCATGATCATCAGACCCATCCTCGCGGTCGCGCTCGCGACCAGCTTCGCAATGCCCGCCCTCGCGGATGACATCGCCCGGCAGGACACGCCGGCGATCACCGTCAGCGGCGAAGCCAGCGTGTCGGCGCCGCCGGATCTGGCGCAGATCGACGCCGGCGTGGCGTCCGACGCCAAGACCGCGCGCGAGGCGGCCGAGGCCAATAACGCCGCTATGGCCAAGGTGCTGCAGGCGCTCAAGCAGGCGGGGATCGCCGACAAGGACTATCAGACCTCGCGGCTGTCGCTGCAGCCGCAATATGCGCAGAACCGGCCGGCCCAGCCGGCCGTGACCGGCTATCGCGCCAGCAATCGCGTCACCATCAAGGTACGCGACGTCGCCAAGGTCGCCAGCGTGATCGACACGCTGGTCGCGGCCGGCGCCAACGATGTCGGCAACATCTATTTCAGCGTCGCCGAGCCGTCCAAGCTGCTCGACCAGGCGCGCGAGAAGGCCGTCGCAGACGCCCGCCGCAAGGCCGAGATCTACGCCAAGGCCGCCGGCGTGACGCTGGGCCAGCCGCTCAGCATCTCCGAGGACGGCACGCCCGCTCCGGTGTTCCGCGCCAAGACCTTCGCCGCACCGATGGCCGCGACGCCGACCCCGGTGGCGCAGGGCGAGGAGACATTGTCGATCACGGTCAACGTGACCTGGGCGATCAAGCCGGGGCAGTGAGGCGCACTCCCTTCGGCGCGGCCCATTCACGCGGGGTCGTGAACCCACAGCGCGACGACAAACTCGGTGTCGTCCCGGCCAACGCGCCGGGACCCATAATCCGCAGCGGATGTTGTCGTGCGAGATGGAGCTGCTGATCTTCGCAAAACTTGATCCGGTGGTGATGGGTCCCGGCGTTCGCCGGGACGACACCTTTTGTGGTTGCGACAGCGAGTCAGATCTCCACCACCTGCCCCGGCTTCAGCACGCCGAACCGCTCGCGCGGGATGCCGGCCTGGTCGAGCGCGGCGTGCAAGGCGTGGACCGGCGCATCGATCGCCTCGTCCGTCAGTTGGAACGTGCCGTGGTGATGCGCCAGCGCGGCCTCCGCGCCGCAATCCTGCAGCGCCTGGACGGCGTCCTCCGGGTTCATGTGCTGGTCGCGCATGAACCAGCGCGGCTCGTAGGCGCCGATCGGCAGGATGGCGAGCCTGATCGGCGCGTGCTGCTCCGCGACGCGGCGAAAATGCTTGCCCGTGCCGTAACCGGAATCGCAAACGATGTAGACCCTGCCGCGCGGCGTCTCCAGCACGAAGCTCGCCCACAGCGCCTTGTTGCGGTCGAAGAGCCCGCGCGCCGTCCAGTGCCGCGTCGGCACCAGGGTCACGGCGACCTCCTCGTTCAGCGTCACGCGATCGTGCCAGTCATAGGCCTCGGCGCGGATCTTGGAGTCAGCGTCGATCATCGTAAGGTCGTTGCCGAGCGGCGTGACGACCCGCGGCGAAAAGCGCGCGGTCAGCTTCGACAAGGTCCGGAGGTCGAGATGATCGTAGTGCCCGTGCGACACCAGCACGACGTCGATATGCGGCAGCCCCTCAAAGGCGATGCCGGGATCATTGTGCCGCCGGGGACCGGCGAACGCGAATGGCGACACCCGCTCCGACCAGACAGGATCGACCAGGATGTTGAGCCCGCCGGTCTGGACCAGCCAGCTGGCGTGGCCGATGAAGGACAGCCGCACGGTCTCGCCGTCGATCCGGTGCGGCGGCGTGTCGGCGTGCGGGCTCGCCGCCCAGGACGGCCAGCGGGAACGCTTGCGGTTGCGGTCGAACTGCCAGCGCAGCACCTGGGACAGGGATTTGGGCGGAACGCCGTCGGGATCGTAGAAGCGCTTGCCGTCGAAATGGTCGGTGACGGGGCCGGAATAGGTCCTGGAACGGCGCAGCAAGGTCGTCCTCGCGAGGAAAGCTGAACTGCGGCAAGAGGTAAGCGGCCCAGCGCAGTCCGGCAACGGCAGGGCGCGGAGCAAGTTTCCTTGACTTTTCCGCGCGCTGAGGCTTAAACCCCGCCGAATTTCGAAAAGCATCACTTTTCGAGCCACCGCCCGGCCCTGGAGGCCGGAGGTCACCGCCCGACAGCGCTATGCGCCCTCGGGCGCAAAATTGTTTGGGATTTCCGTTTCGGCACCATCTGCTGAAGCACACGCTGTCATCACCCGCGAAGGCGGGTGATCCAGTGCTCCGGGACGGCGCGGTTCCGACCGAGGCGCCACGGCGTCCTGGATGCCCCGCCTGCGCGGGGCATGACGGTGAGAGACATAGCGAGCGCCTGACAAGGGCAAAGGAAAACGGCATTGTTCGACAATCTGTCGGAAAGGCTTGGCGGCATTCTCGATCGGCTGACGGGGCGTGGTTCGCTCTCGGAGGCCGATGTCGACGCCGCGATGCGCGAGGTCCGCCGGGCGCTGCTCGAGGCCGACGTCGCGCTGGAGGTCGTCCGCAGCTTCACCGAGCGCGTGCGCGAGCAGGCGATCGGAGCCACCGTCGTCAAGTCGGTCACCCCCGGCCAGATGGTCGTCAAGATCGTCCATGACGAGCTGGTCAAGACGCTCGGCGACGACGGCCAGACCATCGACCTCAACGCCGTGCCGCCGGTGCCGATCATGATGGTCGGCCTGCAGGGCTCCGGCAAGACCACCACCACCGCCAAGCTCGCGCGCCGCATGGTCCAGCGCGACAAGCGCAAGGTGCTGATGGCCTCGCTCGACGTCTACCGTCCGGCCGCCATGGAGCAGCTCGCGGTGCTCGGCCGCGACCTCGACATCCCGACGCTGCCGATCGTCGCCGGCCAGATGCCGCCGCAGATCGCGCGCCGCGCCATCGAGGCCGCCAAGCTCGGCGGCTACGACGTGGTGCTGCTCGACACCGCCGGCCGCACCACGCTAGACGAGGACATGATGAAGGAGGCCGCCGAGATCAAGGCGGTCGCCAACCCGCACGAGGTGCTGCTGGTCGCGGATTCGCTGACCGGCCAGGACGCCGTCAATCTCGCCCGCGCCTTCGACCAGCGCGTCGGCCTCACCGGCATCGCGCTGACCCGTATCGACGGCGACGGCCGTGGCGGTGCGGCGTTGTCGATGCGCGCCGTCACCGGCAAGCCGATCAAGCTGCTCGGCACCGGCGAAAAGACCGACGCGCTAGAGGATTTCTATCCCTCGCGTATCGCCGGCCGCATCCTCGGCATGGGCGACATCGTCTCGCTGGTCGAGAAGGCCGCGGCGAACATCGACGCCGAGAAGGCCGCGCGCGCCGCCGAGCGGATGCGCAAGGGCCAGTTCGACCTCAACGACATGCGCGAGCAGCTGCAGCAGATGGCGCAGATGGGCGGCATCGGCGGGCTGATGGGCATGATGCCCGGCATCTCGAAGATGAAGAACCAGATCGCCGCCGCTGGCATCGACGACAAGATCCTCAAGCGCCAGGTCGCGATCATCGATTCGATGACGCGCGAGGAGCGCAAGCATCCCGACCTGCTCAAGGCGAGCCGCAAGAAGCGCATCGCCGCCGGCTCCGGCCAGAGCGTCGAGCACGTCAACAAGCTGCTCAAGATGCACCGGAACATGGCCGACGTGATGAAGGCCATGGGTTCCGGCAAGCGCGGCCCGCTGGCTGGCATCGCCCAGGCGATGGGTTTTGGCGGCGGTGGCGGCATGCCGTCACCGGATCAGCTCAAGGCGCTTGCGGAAAAGATGCCGGGTGGCATGCCCGGCGGCGGGCTGCCGAACCTGCCGAAGGATCTGCCCGCCGGCCTGCGCGGCGGACTGCCGAATCTCCCCGGCCTCACCGGTCTCAGCGGCAAGCCGACGCTTCCTGGTCTTGGCCTCCCTCCGGGGAAGAAGAAATGATCTCACTCCCGTCATTGCGAGGCGCGAAACGGCGAAGCAATCCAGAGTCGCGCACGCCGCTCTGGATTGCTTCGCTTCGCTCCCAATGACGACCTCTTCCAACTTTCAAACCGATATATCGACCTCAAAGGAGAACTTTCATGTCCGTCGTTATCCGTCTCGCCCGTGCCGGCACCAAGAAGCGCCCGGTCTATCACGTCGTCGTCGCCGACTCGCGCTTCCCGCGTGACGGCCGGTTCATCGAGCGTCTCGGCTACTTCAATCCGCTGATGCCGAAGGACAACGAGGCGCGCCTCAAGCTCGACATGGAGAAGGTGAAGGGCTGGCTCGCCAAGGGCGCGCAGCCGTCCGACCGCGTCGCCCGCTTCCTCGACGCCGCCGGCGTCAAGAAGCGCGAAGCCCGCCAGAACCCGATCAAGGCCGTGCCGCGCAAGGAGCGCAAGGCGCAGGCCGAAGCCGCCGCCAAGGGCTAAGGTCGTTGACGAGCGCGGACTCATGCTTCGAGACGCACGGCTTGCGCCGTGCTCCTCAGCATGAGGAACTGGCTCCTCCTCCTGAGGAGCGCGCGTTCGAGCGCGTCTCGAAGGACGAGGCACGCTGATGTCCAAGCTCATTTGTGTCGCCAGAATCGGCGCCGCGCACGGCGTGCGCGGCGAGGTTCGCTTATGGGCTTTCACCGAGGATCCGCTGGCCGTGCTGCATTACGGCCCGCTCACGACCAAGGACGGCAGCCGTTCGTTCGAGGTCGCGAAAGCGCGCGAGGCCAAGGACCATCTGGTCGCAACCATCAAGGGCGTCACCGACCGCAATGCGGCCGAACGCCTCAACGGGCTCGAGCTCTACGTGCCCAGAGACCGCCTGCCCGAGACGGCTGACGACGAATACTACCACGCCGACCTGATCGGCCTCGCCGCGGAGACCGCTGACGGCGCGCAGCTCGGCCGCGTGCTCGCCATCCATAATTTCGGCGCCGGCGACATCATCGAGATCGCCCCGCCCTCGGGCAACACATTGATGCTGCCGTTCACCAATGCGGTGGTGCCGACGGTCGATCTTGCCGGCGGCCGCGTGATCATCGAGCTGCCAGCGGAGATCGAGGGCGATGATGAATCGGCCTCGGATGAGTTGGCCTCGGATCAAGACGACGCCGCCTCAAACTCCGCTCGTCGTCCCCGCGAAAGCGGGGACCCATAACCACCGCAGCTGGTTGGTTCACGCGGGATTGACCGCCTGCCTGTTTCAAACATCACGCAGTATGGGTCCCGGATCGGCGCCGCGACGCGCGGGTACGCGTCACGGCTTGTCCGGGACGACACCGGTAATGGAGAGTTGCATCAGTTGGCCAGCGCCGCTGCGGGGGCTCGATCTCACCGCGCCGGTGCCGTAACAGAGCATCATGACCGCTTCGCCTTCCGCCCCTCCCACGCCCTGGCACGCCACCGTGCTTACCCTGTTCCCGGAGATGTTCCCAGGGCCGCTTGGCGTCAGCCTGGCCGGCCGGGCGCTGGCGTCCGGCATCTGGGCGCTGGAGGCGCGCGACATCCGGGCGTCGGCCACCGACAAGCACCGCAGCGTCGATGACACCCCCGCCGGCGGCGGGCCCGGCATGGTGCTGCGCGCCGACGTGCTGGCCGCCGCGATCGACGCCGCTACCATCGCGCCTGAGCGGCCGCGGCTGCTGATGAGTCCGCGCGGTCGGCCCCTGACACAGGCCTTCGTCCGCGACCTCGCCGCTGGCCCAGGTCCGCTGATCGTCTGCGGTCGCTTCGAAGGCATCGACCAGCGCGTCATCGATGCCCGCGCGCTGACCGAGGTCTCGATCGGCGACTACGTGCTGTCGGGCGGCGAGATCGCCGCCCTGGTGCTGATTGACGCCTGCGTCCGGCTGCTCCCAGGCGTGATGGGCAAGCTCGAATCGGGCACCGACGAGAGTTTTTCCGATGGCCTACTTGAATACCCGCAATACACCCGGCCCCAACTATTCGAAGGCCGGACCATTCCGGATGTGCTCACCTCGGGTGACCACGCCAAGGTCGCCGCTTGGCGCCGCGCCCAGGCCGAGGCGCTGACTGAAGCGCGAAGGCCGGATTTGTGGGCCGATTGGCAGGCGCGCGACGGCCGAGAACAAAGAGGGACCGGCCAAAAAGAGCCAAAAAGCACGACAGACGGGTGACAAGCCTCGCGCTTTGGCTTATAGGAGCGCCCAATTCCGCAAGTGACGGCAGGAACAAGCGCAGCCCCCGCGTGACCCGGCTGGGCGCGCCGCCGATGGAGATTTACCCGTGAACCTGATTCAGCAGCTCGAAAAAGAGCAGTTCGACAAGCTGTCCGCCAACAAGACCATTCCGGAGTTCGGCCCAGGCGACACCGTGATCGTCAACGTGAAGGTGGTCGAAGGCGAGCGCACGCGCGTGCAGGCCTATGAGGGCGTCTGCATCGGCCGGTCCGGCGGCGGCATCAACGAGAGCTTCACGGTGCGCAAGATCTCCTATGGCGAGGGCGTGGAGCGCGTGTTTCCGATACTGTCCCCCATGATCGACTCGATCAAGGTCGTGCGCCGCGGCAAGGTGCGTCGCGCCAAGCTGTATTACCTGCGTCAGCTGCGCGGCAAGTCGGCCCGCATCGTCGAGAAGCAGGACCGCCAGCAGACCGCCGTCAACGAGTAATCGTTGCTTTCAGTGGGTTGACGGAGAGCGCGGGCTGGTCCCGCGCTTTTTCTTTTACGCTGCTGTCATTCCGGGGCAGCCCCGAAGGGGCTGAGCCCGGAATCTCGAGATGGCCTGATCACCTCGGGATTCCGGGTTCGCGTCTTCGACGCGCCCGGAATGGCGGCGGAGAGATCGCGCGTCCTCACCGCGACAAACGCATCTCGCACTCCCCGGCGTGCGTGCTATATATCCCTCTGAAATGGTTCTAGATCGCACCAGCATGGCCTGTCGCCGCGTCGTCATCGACGATCGCCGCCGGCTGCCCGGGCGGTTCTTCGGACGCTTCGCCACCTCGGCAACATCAGAGCTTAGGCGCGCGCTGTAAGCCGCAGCGCCATTCCTGATTGTTCACGCGTGCCCCTCACGCGTCCTGTTTCAAACCTTAAATTCCCGGGAGCATTCGCTCATGTCGAAACCGACCACGCTGTACGACAAGATCTGGAACGACCATCTGGTGCACGAAGCCGAGGACGGCACCTGCCTGCTCTACATCGACCGTCACCTGGTGCACGAGGTCACCTCGCCGCAAGCGTTCGAAGGCCTGCGCGCCACCGGCCGCAAGGTGCATGCACCGGAGAAGACGCTCGCCGTCGTCGACCACAACGTGCCGACCACCGACCGCACCAAGCCGAACCCTGATCCGGAGAGCATCGAGCAGATCAAGACGCTGGCCGAGAACGCCAAGGAATTCGGCATCGAATATTACAACGAGTTCGACCGCCGCCAGGGCATCGTCCATGTCATCGGCCCGGAGCAGGGCTTCACGCTGCCCGGCACCACCATCGTCTGCGGCGACAGCCACACCTCGACGCATGGCGCGTTCGGGGCGCTGGCGCACGGCATCGGCACCTCCGAGGTCGAGCACGTGCTGGCGACGCAGACGCTGATCCAGAAGAAGGCGAAGAACATGCGCGTCACGGTTGACGGCGTGCTGCCGGACGGCGTGACGGGCAAGGACATCATCCTCGCCATCATCGGCGAGATCGGCACCGCGGGTGGTACCGGCTACGTGCTGGAATATGCCGGCGAGGCGATCCGCGCGCTATCGATGGAAGGCCGCATGACCGTCTGCAACATGTCGATCGAGGGCGGCGCACGAGCCGGCTTGGTCGCGCCCGACCAGAAGGCGTTCGACTTCCTGCGCGGCCGTCCCAAGGCGCCGAAGGGCGCGGCCTGGGATGCGGCGATGCGCTACTGGGAGACGCTGCGCTCCGACGACGGCGCGCATTTCGACCATGAGCTCCGGCTCGACGCCGTCAAGCTGCCGCCGATCGTGACCTGGGGCACCTCGCCCGAGGACGTGATCTCGGTAACCGGCGTTGTGCCCGATCCGGACAAGATCGCCGACGAGGCCAAGCGCATCTCCAAGCATCGCGCGCTGAAGTACATGGGCCTGACCGCGGGCACGAAGATCACCGACATCAAGCTCGACCGCGTCTTCATCGGCTCGTGCACCAACGGTCGCATCGAGGATCTGCGCGCCGCAGCCAAGATCGCCGAAGGCAAGACCGTCAGCGGCCACGTCAATGCGATGGTCGTGCCGGGCTCGGGCATCGTCAAGGAGCAGGCGGAAGCCGAGGGCCTCGACAAGATCTTCATCAAGGCCGGCTTCGAATGGCGCGAGCCAGGCTGCTCGATGTGCCTCGCCATGAACCCGGACAAGCTGGCGCCCGAAGAGCGCTGCGCCTCGACCTCGAACCGAAATTTCGAGGGACGCCAGGGCTTCAAGGGCCGCACCCACCTGGTGTCGCCCGCGATGGCTGCGGCGGCCGCGATCGCAGGGCACTTCGTCGACGTGCGCGACTGGCGCTGACGTCATCTCGCTGCTTCACATCCGGCACGGCGGCCGGTCTACAAACGAGCGCGATGGCTTCACCAAGCCGTCGCGTTTTTCATTTCACCTCAACATCGACACAGTTCGGCAATGGCTTCTTAAGTCTCAGCGCGCACAATCCTACCGCCGGACGCGCTGCGTCTGCAGAGGAACGTGCCGAGGAGCCTGACATGGCCGACAAGCCGGAATACGTCGACCTCATCCGTGATGCGACGCGCCAGCGCCGGAAGACGCCGCCCGCCAAGATCATTGCCCAGCCCGAGGCTCCGAGGGAGGAGCGGCGGCTGTCGAACTGGCCGCCCGGCCGCTTTGCCAAATGGCGCCTGGAGACGCTGGTGCCTTGGAAGCTGAGCGTGAGGAACTGGCAGTTCAAGGACTGGCTCTGACCGCCGCGCCCCACTCATCCCCTTGAAATGAGAGAAGGACGCCGTTGAGCGTCCTTCCCTGTCTCGTTCGAACTTCAGACACCGTCAGTAGTAGCGCCAATGGTGCCGGTGGTGGCGATGATGCCACCGGTGATGAGGACGCCAGTGATGACCCCGCCAACGCCGATAGTGGCAGATGCGGCGCGGCCCGTAATAGGTCCAGACGACGCGACAACGGCGATAAGGATAGTAGTAGCCCGACGTATAGACCGGCGTGTAGTAGCTGCGATAGCCGTAGAAGTGCCGGCGGTGGTGATGGAAGTACGGCCGGTAGGCATAGTGCGGACGATAATGATAGCCGCCGCCATGGAACACCGGCCGCGGGCCGAATCCGCCGTGAAAGGCCGGGCCGCCGCCGTGGAAGACGGGACGCGGACCACCGCCTCCGAAGGCGTGGCCGCCGCCGCCATGGAACGCCGGGCCACCGCCGCCGCCGTGGAAGGCCGGTCCGCCGTGAAATCCACCACCGCCGGGATGTCCACCGCCGCCACCCCCGCCATGGCCGCCGGGTCCTCGGACCTGAACGGCCAACACGTCGGAGGGCGCCTGCGTCGCAGGCCCGGCGCCGGGACTCACCGGCGACATCGCAAGCGCCGGCCGGCCGGACGCGCCGGCCAAGAGAAACAATGTCGCCGCCGCAAGACTGAGGCGACGAGCCAGACCAGCGCGCTGGTCCTTCATCCTCATCATGGTCCCTTCTCCCTGAATGCCGTGCAACGATGGACCCATGCAGCGCCGATGCTGGTCGTCCGATCGGTGGATTGGCGCGCCCCAACATGAACGTAGAGATAGCGACGTGAATGCGGCATGAATGATGCTCGTCAGTGATGCACGGTGCACGCGCATCTGCGGCGTGGCGTCGCGGCAGAGGAGATGCACGTGAGCCTCTAGGTCGTCCTGCAACTCAGGATCACGGATGCCGACGCAAGGGCTGACGCGCTGCTCGTGCGGGGACTTCGCAACTAACCACGCGCAGGCATTTGCTCCGCGAACGCGACGCGCTGACATGGCCTCAATCGTAGAACGGCGTGAACAGAACCAAGGGGCCCGGCGGATAGGCCGGCGCGTAGTCCGTGGGACGGTCAAGATAGTGGGGCACCTCCGCCGTCGACACCACGGGCTTCACTCTGCGACCCTCCCGGCGCGGGCCAGGATCCGTTGCGGTCTGACGCGCCTGCGTGACGGCGGGGCCTGCGGCGACAGGAGAGGTGGCAGCGGAACTCGCGAGCAGCATCGCCACCGTGACGATGCCGATCCCGAGCCAGGTTCTGTTGACTGATGGTTTCATGGCGAACCTCGTTGCCAGCCCCCATCAACGTACAGGCCCGCAATGCGGGCCTGTTTGATTTCGGTCATTGTCTCGATCGGCCGGAAAGCGCGGCTTACCAGCGGCCGTGATGGCGATATCCGTAGTGATGCGGCCGCCAGTGATGCCGCGGATGATAGTAATGCCGAGGATAGTAGTAGCGCCGGGGATGCCAATGGTGGCGGCCGTGCCAATGCACCTGCGTGGTCTCCTGCACCGTGCCCTGCTGCACCGCGGTCGCGGCGCCCGGATTGATCAGCGACAGCGCCTGCGCGCGTTCGGCGGGGGCAGCCATCGCGAGAACGGCGCCAACCGCCGCGATGCCCAACAGCTTCATCACAGTCATGAACTTCTCCCTCGATCGCCTGACATCACGTCCGGCACCGTACATTCCGCCTTGTCAGTTGCCTGAAGGGCGGCCGCAGCAGCGCGACGCAGACCAGTCTCGAACGAGCGACGTGAATGGGACATGAAGACCTGCGCAGGAGCAGAATGCCGATATGTCGCACATGGTTCCACCGCAGTGCGCGACATATCGGCACTGTGTCCGGACGGTAACATCAGGCACCGTCGCGATCGCGACCGAATCACGTGCGCGCTTGCCGAGCCGATCAGTGCGCGGGACCCAGGAGTCAGCCGCGTCGCCAGACGCAACTCATATGCGGGACGATCACGGTGCCGCTCGGCCGATGCTCTGGAACATAGGTGGCATCGCATACACGAACCGCGTTCGGACCCGGATTGAAGCGCGGCACCACGTCCGGCTGCCAATGACCCTCGTAGCGCGGATAGATCTGGATTCGTCGTTGCCGGCGCTGTGCGGAGAGATCCGTGCTCATCTCGCTCTGGACGGCGCCGCGTACGCCCGCGGCCTGCTCCGCTTGCGCTCCCGCCGAGATCGAGATCACGACCGCCGCGGCCAGCGCCGTCCCGGCCAGCACCATCGACATCTGTCTCATCTGTCCCCAACCCCCAATTCGCGCGCCAAGACGGTCGCCGTTTTCATCCCCTGCGTCAACCGGCGCCGCCCCACATGTCATAGAACCAAGATGCAAGATGATCAAAGCCAGGCTAGAAGGCGGCAATGTGGACGGATCTGAAAGCCCCATCGCTCGCCGACATGGAAGTCATGGCGCACGAGATGTTCGAGCGTCTGCCCGAGCATTTTCGCAGGCTTTGCGAGGGCGTCATCATCCGGGTCGACGACTTTCCGACCGAGGAGGTGCTCGACGAGATGCAGGCCGAAAGCGAGTTCGACCTGCTCGGCCTGTTCCAGGGCACGGGACTGCCGTTTCGCAGCAATGACGACCTGCCCCGGCTGCCCAACATGATCTGGCTCTACCGCCGTCCGATCCTGGATTACTGGGCCGAGCACGACGAGAGTCTTGGGCACATCGTCCGCCACGTCCTGATCCACGAGATCGGCCATCATTTCGGAATGTCCGACGACGACATGGAGGCGATCGAGGCGTCCGTCGACTGACGACCCGGCGATAGCACCGGGATTTTGACTTTATCCGCCCTGCCGTTCGGGCTAAACAGCGGCCTGCCCGTATTCTCGAAGGTGCCCCGATGGACAAGTTCACCACGCTGGAAGGCGTCGCCGCGCCGCTGAAGATCATCAATGTCGACACCGACATGATCATCCCCAAGCAGTACCTGAAGACCATCAAGCGCACCGGCCTCGGCAAGGGCCTGTTCTCGGAGCAGCGCTACAAGGACGACGGCAGCGAGAACCCGGATTTCGTGCTCAACCAGCCGGCCTATCGCAATTCCAAGATCCTGGTCGCCGGCGACAATTTCGGCTGCGGCTCGAGCCGTGAGCACGCGCCCTGGGCGCTGCTCGACTTCGGCATCCGCTGCGTGATCTCGACCTCGTTCGGCGACATCTTCTACAATAACTGCTTCAAGAACGGCATTCTGCCGATCCGCGTGTCGCAGGCCGATCTCGACAAGCTGTTCGACGACGCCGAGCGCGGTGCCAACGCGACCTTGACGGTTGATCTCGCCAACCAGGAGATCCGCGGCCCCGACGGCGGCACCGTCAAGTTCGACATCGATCCGTTCCGCAAGCACTGCCTGCTCAATGGGCTCGACGACATCGGGCTGACGCTGGAGAAGAAGGCCTCGATCGACAGCTACGAGGCCAAGCTGGCCGAGCGCGCCTGGGCCTGAGCCCCGCTTGAAGGCAGAGAGTTCGCGGGCCCCGGACCTCGTCCGGGGCCTTGTTTCGAGAGCAGCCCAGCAGGTCCGCCGTTGACGCGTGTATTGCCAGAGGTCGTCACCTTCTGGCGCGGGCCGCTCGACCGGCTGCGCCAGACCTGCCTGCGCTCGCAGCTCTCCGCCGGCCACAAGGTCACCGTCTACAGCTTCGACCCGCTGCCCGGCCTGCCCGACGGCGTCGGCAATGCCGAGGCCGAGGCGGTCCTTCCTTACGCATTCTCCGAACGTCTCAGGCCGCCGCAGCCCGACGGCAGCTGGCGCGATTGGACCACCTTGCAGTTCAGCGACTTCTTCCGGATGCGGCTGATGGCACAGCGCGCCGGCCTCTGGCTCGATGCCGACGTGCTGCTGCTCAGGCCGGTCGAGATCGATCCGGCTCTGCCCTACTTCGCCTGGGAGCGTCCGCGGCAGCTCGGCAACTCCGTGCTCTACCTGCCGCCGGACGATCCGATCGTCGCCGAGTTCGCTGCGCTGATGGCGCAGGACGAGCTGACGCCGAACTGGCTGTCGCTGCGTCATCGCCTCACCTATGCGATGCGCCGCCTGCGCGGCGGCTCCGACCGCCTCTCGGACATCCGCGTCGCCATCTTCGGCCCTGCCGCGCTGACGGCGCTGGCCCGCCGCCACGGCTCGCTGCGCCACGCGCTGCCGAAGCGCAGCTTCTACGCTGTCCATGCCGAGCCGAAGGCGTTCTTCGATCCCTCTGACTTCTCCGGCCTGATCGGCGATCCCGCGATCATCGGCCTGCACATCTCGCCGAAGGGCCGCGGCGGCGAGGCGCCGATCCCTGGCAGCCTCTATGCATGGGCGGCCGAGCGATTTGCCCCGCGCTGACCTTCGCCGCGCAGCTTTGCGGCCTGCGCAGGACCGATTCGCTGCTTGATCTACCGCAACGTCCGCGCGTCCACCCGGTGATTGATTGCGAACAATCATCGGAGACGTGTCATGACCGTAGACGCCAAGCCCTATCCGCGGGTTCAGTTCCTGATCGATACGTTCGCACAATGGCTCCGGCACCGGCGTGAGCTGAGCGAGATCCGGCAGCTGGACCGCGACGATTTCGAGCGCATCGCGATGGACCTGCAGGTCACACCGGCGGATCTCGACGAGCTGGTCCGTCACGGCGAGCACGCCGCCGACGAGCTGCCCCGGATGCTGAAGGCGCTCGGCATCGACGAAGCCTCGCTGGGGCGCGCCGAGCCGCTGGTGCTGCGCGACATGGAGCGCGTCTGCGCCATGTGCAAGGACAAGCCGCGCTGCCATCGCGATCTTGCCGCCGGCACGAGCGCCGAGCACTATGAGGAGTACTGCCTCAACGCCCCGACCATCGACCGCCTGGGCACCGCCGCGGTCAAGCACTGATCGCCGTCTCCCTCCCACTGAGCGAAGCAACGCGATGAGCCTGCCCAAACTGTACCGCAACACCTGGCTCCATGTCGGCGTCGCGATCCTGCTCGCGCTCGGCGCGATGCTGCTGATCCGGCTGCACAATGCCGGCGGCGTGACGCCCGCGGCCGACAGCGTGCAGGCCGGCCGCAAGCTGGCGGAGGCCTGGTGCAGCACCTGCCACGCCATCGACACGAGCGGCGCGCGAAGCCAGACCACGACCGCCCCCGACTTTGTGGCCGTCGCCAACATGCCCTCGACCACCGAGCTGTCGCTCAAGGTGTTCCTGCAGAGCAGCCACCCGACGATGCCCAACGTCATCCTGACCGCCGAGCAGCGCGGCGACTTGGTCAACTACATCCTCAGTCTCCGCCGCATCTGACGCCTCACTTCGCCACAGCCGCGATCGCATCGGCGATCGCGATCGTGCGCCGCGCCATCTCGGCATGCAGCCGCTCGACCATGCGGCCGTCGATCTGGATCGCGCCGCGCGAAGCATTCTCCGGCAGCTCGAACGCAGCGATGATCTTGCGTGCCGCGGCGACCTCGTCGGCCGGCGGCGTGAAGATCGCGTTGCAGGCATCGATCTGGCCGGGATGGATCAGCGTCTTGCCGTCGAAGCCGAGATCGCGGGCCTGGATGCATTCCTGCGCGAAGCCGTCGGTGTTGGCGAAGTCGCTGTAAGGCCCGTCCAGAATCTCCAGCCCATGAGCCCGCGTCGCCAGGATGCAGTGGCTGATCATCGGCAGCATCGTGGAGCGGCCCGGCAGCATGCGGATGCGGGTCTCGCGCGAGATGTCATTGGGCCCGAACACGAAGCCGGCGAGCCGCGAGCCCGGCTCGTGCACCGTGGCCGCGAGCAGATCGGCATCGAGCACGGCGCGCGCCGTCTCGATCATGGCCCAGACCTTCAGCGCCGGATCTGCCCCGACCTCGGCCAGACGATCCGTGACCAGACGAAGGTCCTCGACGGTCGACACCTTGGGAACGAGGATGCCGTCCGTCGCCGCTTGTCCGGCCATGGCGACGTCGTCGCTCCACCACGCCGTATCCAGGCTGTTGATACGGATCAGCAGTTCCCGCTTGCCGTAGCCATCGGCCGCCACCGCCTTGGCGATCTGGTCGCGGGCGGCGGCCTTGGCATCCGGCGCCACCGAATCCTCGAGATCGAGGATCAGCCCGTCGGCCGGCAGGTTCCGCCCCTTCTCCAACGCACGCGCATTGGAGCCGGGCATGAACAGGAGACTGCGGCGCGGGCGGATCATTTCGGCGTTTCCCTTGGTTTATCGACGCGGCCCGCGATACCATTTCGGGAGCCAGGCCGAAAGGCTTGTTCCCGGAAGGCGCATGTGTTTAGGCAAGGTCCATGATCTCGTTTCCGCAACGCCTGCTCGAAGGCTATCGCGCCTTCGCCACCCAACGCCTGCCGACCGAACAGAGCCGTTACCTCGAGCTCTCGGAGCGCGGCCAGTCGCCCGAAGTCATGGTGATCGGCTGCTGCGACTCGCGCGTCTCGCCCGAGGTGATCTTCGACGTCGGCCCCGGCGAATTGTTCGTGCTGCGCAACATCGCCAATCTGGTGCCGATCTATCAGCCCGACGCCAACGCGCACGGCGTGTCGGCGGCGCTGGAATACGCCGTCACCGTGCTGAAGGTGAAGCACATCGTCATCCTGGGCCACGCCCAGTGCGGCGGCATCCGCGCCTTCGTCGACAAGGCGGCGCCGCTGTCCCCGGGCGACTTCATCGGCCGCTGGATGTCGATGTTCATCAAGCCCGGCGAGGTCGTCGAACAGCGCACGCATGAGAGTTTCCAGGACTTCGTCACCCGGATCGAGAAGGCCGCGGTGTTCCGTAGCCTCGAGAACCTGATGACGTTCCCCTTCGTCCGCAGCCGGGTCGAGGCCGGCGACCTGCAGCTCCATGGGGCCTATTTCGGCGTCGCCGAGGGCTCGCTGTTCGTGCTCGACAAGGCCGCCAAGGAATTCAAGAGCGCGCGCGCTGGCGAATAGCGAATGGGGAGTAGCGAGGAGTTCATCGGCCCTATTCGCCATTCGCTCCTCGCTATTCGTCCCTGTTCAATGATCACCCGACCAGCGGTCCGACAGCGCGAGCATCACCGTCGACACCACGAAAGTCATGTGCACGCCGACCAGCCAGGCGAGCTTGGTCGAGTCGTAGCCGGCGTCGAGATTCATGAACGCCTTCAACAGCTGGATCGCCGAGATCGCGACGATCGAGGCGAGCAGCTTCTGCTTCAGCCCGGCGAAGTCGACCTTGGTCATCCATTCCGGCCAGTCCGGATGGCCGCCGGGATCGATGCGCGAGACGAAGTTCTCGTAGCCCGAGAACACCACGATCAGCACGAGATTGCCGGTCAGGCAGACGTCGATCAGGCTGAGCACGCCGAGGATGATGTCGCTTTCCTTGGCGGTGGGCAGATGAATGACACTCTCCCACAGCAGCAACACGAACTTGAACAAGAGCACCGCGAGGCTGATGACGAGGCCGACATAGAACGGCGCCATCAGCCAGCGGCTCTTGAACAGGAAGCCTTCGAGGCCGCGCTCGACCGGACCCGGGACGTGCTTGGCGGCTTCCGGCGGCACCTTCTCGCTCATCGTGTCCCGCGTCCCACCCTGACGACGTCTCCGCTCAGGCCGCCTTCTTCTTGGCCGTGATCAGCTTGCGGTTGATCAAGACCTCCGCGATCTGGATCGCGTTCAGCGCCGCGCCCTTGCGCAGGTTGTCGGACACGCACCAGAAGGCGAGACCGTTCTCGACCGTGCCGTCCTCGCGGATGCGGCTGATATAGGTCGCGTCCTCGCCGGCCGCCTCGTAGGGCGTCACGTAGCCGCCCGGCTCGTGCTTGTCGATGACGAGGCAGCCCGGCGCGTTGCGCAGGATGTTGCGGGCCTCGTCCGCCGTGATCGGATTCTCGAACTCGACATTGACGGCTTCGGAGTGGCCGACGAACACCGGCACGCGCACGCAGGTCGCGGTCAGCTTGATCTTCGGATCCAAGATCTTCTTGGTCTCCATCATCATCTTCCACTCTTCCTTGGTGAAGCCGTCTTCCATGAAGACGTCGATCTGCGGAATGACGTTGAAGGCGATGCGCTTGGGGAACTTCTTATTGACCAGCTCGTCATTGGTGTAGACGGCCTTGGTCTGCGAGAACAATTCGTCCATCGCATCCTTGCCGGCGCCGGACACCGACTGATAGGTCGACACCACGACGCGCGTGATCTTCGCCTTGTCGTGCAGCGGCTTCAGCGCGACGACGAGCTGCGCCGTCGAGCAGTTCGGGTTGGCGATGATGTTCTTCTTGTTGAAGCCGGCGGCGGCGTCGGCATTCACCTCCGGCACGATCAGCGGCACGTCGGGATCCATGCGCCAGGCCGACGAGTTGTCGATCACGACCGCGCCGGCGGCGCCGATCTTGGGCGACCACTCCTTCGACACCGAACCACCGGCCGACATCAGGCAGATGTCGACATCGGCAAAATCGTAGTGCTCGAGCGCTTTGACCTTCAGGGTGCGGTCGCCATAGGACACCTCGACGCCGACGCTGCGGCGTGACGCCAGCGCCACGACCTCGTCCGCCGGAAACTGGCGCTCATCGAGAATATTGAGCATTTCCCGTCCGACATTGCCGGTCGCGCCGACCACTGCGACTTTGTAACCCATCATTCACTCTCCGAAGAAATATGGCCGATCGCGCAACCAGGCGGAAACGGAAGCGGCAGCGCTTCTATGCGAGAAACGTCCCTGACACAACGTTACCACGATGTCTCGCATTCGATGCAGTCCGATTCGGCCAGAACAGCCGCAGCGCCCCGATCCGCGTCCGTCCTGCAGGGGCTCCAGAGCTTCGCGGACGAGGTCTGCGGCACATTTGCGCGCCTGTTCGCCTATGTGGGGGCTCTGGCGCTGATCGCCATGCTCGGCGTGGCCGGCTGGAACCATCTCGACGGCGGCGATGACACGTCGCCCGGCCGCGCCGGCTGGACCTTGGCCGACGGCGCCGTGCCGGCGTTCTCGCTCCGTCTCACCGACCAGCCCGACAGGACCGCCACCTACACCGTGCTCATCCATCCCGAAGGCGGCCGCAAGGACGTGTTGCGCTGGGGCGAACCCGCCGATCGCCCGGCCGCCGAACTGGAAGTCTACCGGCTCGGCGTGGAGCGCGATGCGCGCCACGACCCGCGCGCCGATCTCGCCCTCCGGATGGGACAGGGCACCGCCACCGAGCTCGAGACCGCCGGCGTGATCGACAGCCGGTTCGGACCGGTCAGCCTGGTGCGGCGGGCTGGGGCTCCCGAGGGCGCCGGAGCCTGCCTCGGCTTTCTCAAGACCATCGCCGAGCCGAGCTTGCGGATCTCCGGCTGGTCGTGCCAGGGCGTGACGATGCCGGCGCGCCGCGCCATGGTCGGCTGCATGCTCAACCGGCTGACCCTGCTGGCGCCCGACCAGAACCGGGCCCTGAGCCAGCTTTTCATGGGGACCGATCAGCGGCGCGGCGGTTGCGACGAACCCGCCATCGCCAGCGGCAGCGGCGATTGGGTGACTTCGACCGCCAATCCGAGGCTGCGCGGCGCCTTGTGAATGTCTGCCTGCGTCCGGATGTTGCTGGGCGTGACCGCATCCTATTCGACCCGTCAAACCCACGGGCAAGTGACGGATATTGATGCAACTTTCCCGCCACAGCAGGGATTTATCTTGCCCCTCGCCGCGGGAATGACCTTGTGATGCCACAGCCGACCCAGATATTGTGCGGGCCAAATCATGCGCATGGCGAGCGCCCGCCCCTTTTGGCGCGAGGAAGAGGACGTGATGATCGAATTTCCTGCTGCGACCCGGGTCATGGCCTTGGCGGTGATCGCCGCGACGGGCCTTGCCGTCACGTCTCTTGCCGCCACCTCGGCGGATGCCGCCACCACCAAGCGCCGTGCCGTTGCCGTCACCAACAACGGCAATCCGAACTATTCCTACCAGTCCGGCCCGCGCACCCGCATCTACATCACCCGCCGCTCGTTCCTCGACGGCGGCACCGAGGTGCTTCCGGGCGACCGCAAGTTCTCGGACTATGCGTTCCCGCCGGCTGTCGGCTACCCGTCGTTCGCGCGCGAGAATCTGAACCGTCCGATCGACCGCCAGCCGCTGATGGCGCCGTCCGATCTCGGCGGCTATCCGACCCGGATTCCGATCCCCTACTGAGGGCGGCCGCATCGTCAGATCATCAAGGCCGGGCCCCGCCCGGCTTTTTGTTTGTGAGCACGCCGACATCGCCTCTCTCCTCTCGTCATAGCGGGGAGCCAACGGGTCCGCGCAAAGCGCGGCCCGATGACCGGCTCCGCGACGACGCAATCCCGACTGCCGGCGCCGAGGGATTCTGGATTGCGTCGCTTCGCTCGCAATGACGGTGACATGCAATCTTGATCTCGCGACGCTGCCGCGTCCGAGTAATTCGGTACGTTCCGCCCTCATTGACAGCAAGGGCGCAGGGAAGGCCGAGCCTCGGCTGAGGCCCGTGGCCCCCGTGCGGAAAGAATGCACGGGGCAGGAACCACAGGTACAGCCGGATCGACCCGGCCCTCCCTGCGCGATGGATTACGACTTATACGCAGTCTCCTCGGTGTGCCGGGCTTGTTAGCCACCGTCGCTGCGCAGATCATCTTCCGCACAGCTTGGCATCAGCATCGGGATGCCGGGACCCTACGATTTCGTCGTCCTGCCCGAACCGTTCGTCCGCGCGCTCAGAGCACGCTGCGATTCCAACAGGCCACCGCATCCCCGCCTCACGCCTCGTGACGATCGCGAAACGCCCCTTGCAAGCGAGACGGGATGAGGGGAGAGGAACACGGATTCTGGAAAGACGAAAGCGAAATCCTTGGCGTCAGCAGGCTGGATCAACGCATCAGGTTGATCGCGCGGGCGAAATGAGTTTTTCGGCGCGGGGGATTCCGGGATGAACGATGCTCGTTCGCGGCTGCCGATCCAGATGGATCGCGCAAAATGACGAACTGATTTGCCCGACGGGCGGGCCGGCATGCGCCTCGCGCGCAGTCGATTCGAGACCGAACTAATGAGTTGAACGAGCTACACCCCCGGCGACAGTGCGCTCCCCTCCCCCTTGCGGGGAGGGGGGCAGACTGTCAGCGGGGTGAGAGCTGGGCTCGAAGGAGCATCCGCTCCCGACTACGCCGTGAGCTTCTCCAGCTCCTTGATGATCGCCTCGCCCATCTGGGCGGTCGTGGCCGGGGTCGAGCCTTCGGCCTTGATGTCAGCGGTGCGCAGGCCCGAGGCGAGCACGGCGGCGATGGCGGCGTCGAGCTTGTCGGCGAGCGCGCCCATGTCGAAGGAGTAGCGCAGCGCCATGCCGAACGACGTCAGCATCGCGATCGGGTTGGCGAGACCCTTGCCGGCAATGTCCGGCGCCGAGCCGTGCACCGGCTCGTACAGCGCGCGGCGCTTGTGGGTCTTGGCGTCGACCTCGCCGAGCGAGGCCGAGGGCAGCATGCCGAGCGAGCCGGTCAGCATCGCCGCGATATCCGACAGCATGTCGCCGAACAGGTTGTCGGTGACGATGACGTCGAACATCTTCGGATATTTCACGAGATTCATGCCGCCGGAATCGGCGAGCTGGTGCTCGAGCGTGACGTCCTTGTATTCGCGATTGTGGACCGCGGTGACGACCTCGTTCCAGAGCACGCCCGACTTCATGACGTTGCGCTTCTCCATCGACGTCACCTTGTTGCGGCGCTTGCGCGCGAGATCGAAGGCGACGCGGGCGATGCGCTCGATCTCATAGGTGTCGTAGACCTGGGTATCGACGGCGCGCTTCTGGCCGTTGCCGAGATCGGTGATGGTCTTGGGCTCGCCGAAATACACGCCGCCGGTGAGCTCGCGCACGATCATGATGTCGAGGCCCTCGACGATCTCGCGCTTCAGGCTGGAGGCATCGGCCAGCGCCGGATAGCACACCGCGGGACGCAGATTGGCGAACAGGCCGAGATCCTTGCGCAGGCGCAGCAGCCCCGCCTCGGGGCGGACCTCATAGGGAACACCGTCCCACTTCGGACCGCCGACGGCGCCGAAGATGATCGCGTCCGCCGCCTTGGCCTTGTCCATGTCAGCCTCGGAGATCGAGGCGCCATGGGCGTCATAGGCGGCGCCGCCGACCAGACCGTCCTCGGTCTCGAACGAGGCCAGCCCCTTGGCGTTGAGCCAGCCGATCAGCCGCTTCACCTCGGCCATCACTTCGGGGCCGATGCCGTCGCCGGGCAGCAAAAGGAGCTTCTGGGTCGCCATGGTCGTTGTCCTCACGGGGCTTGTCATGCCCGGGCCTGGCCCGGCATCCATCATGCTTGGGATTGCCGGCTTGCCGTCGATCAAATCGAGGGCAGGCGACCGGCAATGACTGGAGCTGTCAAAATCGGCGGAGTGCTAAAGCCCTCCTGCGCGGTTGGCAAGCCACCATTGCCGCCGCCCGTCTTCTGTAGTGCTGGACGACGCTATAGTGTGCTCGAAAATGGCGGCCGAGCAGCATGATTTGCCGGACATTCGCCGCGCCGGAGCATTTCTTGCCAAACTCCCCATCCGCCTCGACTCCGGTCCACCCGGCGTTGACCAACCTGACGCTGTCGCTCGGTCCCATCATCGGTCTCGGCATCGGCCGCTTCGCCTATGCGCTGGTGCTGCCGGACATGCGCGACACCTTGCACTGGTCGTATTCGGCGGCCGGCTTCATGAACACGGTCAATGCCGCCGGCTACCTGATCGGCGCGCTGATCGCCTCGCAGACGGCCCGGCGCTTCGGTGGTCTGGCCGCGGTGCGCGGCGGCACGCTGGCGGCTCTGGCCTCGCTCGTGGTCTGCGCCATGACGGGCGACTTCGTCGCGCTGAGCCTGGCACGGCTGGTGACGGGGATCGGCGCCGGCGTGGCCCTCGTCGTCGGCGGCGCGCTCGCGGCGCGGGTCGCCCTGGCGCGTCCGGCGCAGGCGAGCTTCGTGTTGAGCCTGTTCTATGCCGGACCGCCGCTCGGCATCGTCATCTCCGGCCTGATCGCGCCGTTCGTGCTGCAGGCGTTCGGGCCCGGCTCATGGTGGATCGTGTGGGCGGTGCTCGCAGGCGCCGGCGCGCTGCTGATCGTGCCGCTGCTGCTGATGCGGCTTCCAGCGAACGCCGCCATGCCGGAGACGCGGGCGGACCGCGTCTCGCTGCGGCCGATGGCAATCTACCTGTTCGGCTACTTCCTCTACGGCGCCGGCTACATCGCCTATCTCACCTTCATGATCGCCTATGTCCGCGACCTCGGCGGCGGCGCCGCGGCGCAATCCGGCTTCTGGTGCCTCATTGGCCTCGCCGGCTTCACCACGCCCTGGGTGTGGCGCCGCGTGCTGGCGCTCGATCGCGGCGGCTGGCCCACCGCCCTCATCCTCACCATCAACGCCATCGGCGCCGCCCTGCCCTCGCTCAGCCATTCGCCCGTCATGCTGACCTTGTCGGCCGCGGTATTCGGCATCGCATTCTCGACCGTGACCACGGCCACGACCGCCTTCGTGCGCTTCAACCTGCCGCAGAGCGCGTGGCCGCGCGCCATTGCGGCACTCACCATCTCGTTCGGCGTCGGCCAGACGTTGGGTCCGTTCGCCGTCGGCGCGATCACCGATGCGATGGGGAGCCTGACCTATGCGTTGAACGTGTCAGCGGCGCTGTTGCTGCTGGGCGCCGTGATGGCGGCGATGCAGGGGAAGTTGAAAGCAGCCGATCGAGCCTGATCGACAGTGTCGTCCCTGCGAACGCAGGGACCCATACCGCGGACACTATCGAGGGATCTGGCTGGTAGTTTCCTGCCTCTTCACGGCCGGTGGTTATGGGTCCCTGCGTTCGCAGGGACGACAGCGGAGATTGCGGCCGCCATCCGGGCTCGACTAGCTGGAGATCAGCTCCCGCTGAACGAATTGTACCCCTGGTCTTCCCAGTAGCCGCCCTTGTAGTCGTTGGTGACTTCCATCGCGACGACGTATTTCGGGTTCTTGAAGCCGAGCTTGGTGGGCACCCGGATCTTCATCGGATAGCCGTAGGCGCGCGGCAGGATCTGGTCGGCGAACTTGAAGGTCATCTGGGTCTGCGGATGCAGCGCGGTGCGCATGTCCAAGGGCGAATTGTAGCCGTCCTTGTCGGCGCAGTTGAACCAGACGTACTTGGCGCGCGTATCGGCGCCGATCAGCTTGAGGAAATCGCGCAGCGGCGTGCCGGTCCAGGAGCCGATCGCGCTCCAGCCCTCGACGCAGATGTGACGCGTGATCTGCGTCACCTGGGGCAGCGCGTGCAGCTCGGGAAGCGTCCACGACTTCTTGTTGTCGACGAGCCCGCGCACCTCGAGCTTCCAGTCGGCCGCATCGATCTCCGGCGCCTCGTCGAGCGTGTAGTAGGCGTTGAACGGGAACGGTTTCGTGATCGCGCTCTCCGGGAAGGTCGGCGCCAGCGCGTCCGGATTGAACATCCAGGCCTGCACCGCGTCGTTGAACTTCGAGACCTTCTTGAGCAGCTCCTCGGCGGTGTCGCCGTCGACGACGTCGCAGCCGGCGAGCAGGGTCAGCGCGCCCAGGCTGGCGCCGCCGGTGAGGAAGCGGCGCCGGGTGAGATCGGGCATCACCTTCAGCGAGTCCTTGATCAGGAGCCGCTTGTCGACGCCGGGAATGAGGAACGGACGTTTCGCCATGGCTGTCTCTCCTCTCAGCGGCCGATGATCATCGCGCGCAGGCTCTTCGGCACCAGCAGCGCGAGCAGGATGTGGATCACCAGGAAGGCGCAGATCAGCGCCATGCAGACGAAATGGACGTAGCGCGCCGCCGGATAGTCGCCGAACAGGCTCACCAGCCAGTGCAGCTGCACCGGCTTCCACATCGACAGGCCCGTGAGCACGACGACGATGCCGACGCAGATGATGCCGAGATAGAGCAGCTTCTGCACCGCGTTGTAGACGGTGAGGTCGTCATGGGCGAGCTTGAAGGTCAGCGCGGCCTTGAGGTCGGCGACGACGGACGCCGGCGAGATCGGCAGCAGCTTGCGGCGGAACCGGCCGGTGGCGAGACCGGTGACGAGATAGGCGAGGCCGTTCAGCATCAGCAGCCACATCGCCGCGAAGTGCCACAGCAGCGCGCCGCCGAGCCAGCCGCCGAGCGTGAAGCTGCGGTCGAAGCGGAAGTCGAACAGCGGCGAGGCGTTGTAGATCTGCCAGCCCGACATGATCATCATGATCATTGCGATGGCGTTGATCCAATGCATGACGCGCACCCAGGCCGGCTGAATGACCTTGGTCGCGACTCCGGTTACAGCTCCCCCGGTCGCCGCGAGGGTCGAGGGGGCGCTGGTGGTGGCGCTCGTCATGGCGGTCGGCTCCGTCGCTTGCATTCGTCACGGTAAGTATACGCCGGCTCGGCGGGCTCCGTTACGCTCCGGTACCGATCAAATCGATACGTGAAAACTATGGTGTTCACAAAAAAGCGAGCCGGGGGTCGCCCGGCTCGCTCCTGGTCACATCCGCGAGGAGGAGGAAGAAACGGATGTGTCCGGTGTCGCGCCGGGCCTCACGACGCCGGCATCAGCACGGTGTCGACCACGTGGATGACGCCGTTCGACTGGTTGACGTTCGGGATCGTCACCATCGAGGTGCCGCCCTTGGCGTCGACGATCATGACGTTCTTGCCCTCGCGCTTGACGGTGAGCTGCTCGCCCTCGACCGTCTTCAGCATCTGGCCGTCCTTCAGGTCGGACGCCTCGAGCTTGCCGGGCACGACGTGATAGGTGAGGATCTTGGTCAGCGTCGCCTTGTTCTCCGGCTTGACGAGGCTGTCGACGGTGCCGGCCGGCAGCTTGCCGAACGCGGTGTTGGTCGGCGCGAACACCGTGAACGGTCCCTTGCCTTCCAGCGTCTGCACGAGGCCGGCGGCCTTCACCGCGGCGACCAGCGTCGTATGATCCTTCGAGTTGACCGCGTTCTGGATGATGTTCTTCGACGGATACATCGCCGCGCCCCCGACCATCACGGTCTTCTCTTCGGCGTGCGCGGGCGCGACGAAGGTCGAGGTCAGCGACAGCGCGCCGAAGGCGGCGGCAGCGAGAAAGGCAATGCGCTTGGACATGGTTAGCTCCCTAATGAAGACGGCGGCAGAGCCGCGTGATGAGTTCGACTGCGACACCGATGCTGATCTTGAGCGGATGCGCTCTTGCGTCGTGTCAGGCCGAGCTACGCCGCGTTCGGAAGCGAGTTTCGGCGCATAATTTAACGTGATCCGTGAAACCTGCGGCGATCGAGATCGTCTCACCGACTCATTGAACGAGAGCCGCGCCGCAATGTCGCAGCCTGCTGCGAACTGATCACTCCACATCGGTCATTGGCCGATGCCGATGACCGATCATCGTCGTCATTAACTACAATGCGAGCCGAGCCCGGCCGAACCTGCCGAAAACATTGCGAGTAAGACTTTCTTAAGGTTGATTGGTCGGCACGGCGCCGGCTGCGGGAAGGGGATGTCCCGCACTGTCCGGCGCGATCGGCGGGGGTTTCCTACAGTGAACAGAACGATCTGGATTGCGGGGTTCTGCCTCGTGATAATCTGCTGCTTGCTTGCAACGAAGATGGTGCTTGCCGCGGTATCGCCCGGCGACATCGCGGGCGAAGCGACGTCGTCGCTGATCCGCGAGCCGATTCCCGGCGTTGATACGTTGAACGAGTCCGATCGCAGTTTCGAATCACCGCCGCTCGATCTCAACGAAGGCGCGCGCCTGCCGCTGCTCTCGAGGGCCGTGCGCGCGGAGGGACGTGGTGCGTCGGCTGCCCGCCGTGCCAAGCCGGCCAGCAAGTCGACCGTGCTGCGGCCGGCCAGGCGCGAGGCCGCGACGGTGAAGAGTGCGGCGGTGCCGTGCCGGCAGCTCGATCCGATCGCCCGCTTCCTTGCGTCGGCCAAGATCGGGGCGCGCTGCCAGGCTTGATCGTTAGCTGTGTCAGGCCGAGACGGCCGTCACCACTTGCGCCAGCAATTGCTCGCGCCGCGTCTGCGAGCGCTGGCCCTTCATGGTGGCGGCGAAGCGTTCGAGAATGCCGTCCTCGAACGCCGTGACGATGGTGTCGTGCACATAGCTGCGGCGGCAGATCGCCGGCGTGTTGGTGAGCTCGTCGGCGGCGGCGCGGATCGCTTCCAGGATCTGCTTCTTGCGGCCGCGCGCGCTCGGCGCCGGCGTGATCCGCGACAAGGTCTCCAGCGCGACGGCGGAGGCCATCAGCGTGCGGAAATCCTTCAGCGAGATCTTGATGCCGGCGATCTCGCGCAGGAAGGCATTGACCTGCGTGGTCGAGACCGCACGCACGACGCCCTGCGCGTCGCGATACTGGAACATGCGCCGGCCGGGCACGCCGCGCAGGATGCCGACGGCCCGCACCAACTTGGCGGCGTCGCATTCCTTGCGCACGGCCTTGCCGCCCTTGGCCTTGAAGGTGAGCACCAGGCTGTCGTCCTCGAGCGCGACGTTCGACTTCAAGAGCGTGGTGGCGCCGCGGGTGCCGTTCAGCCGCGCATAGGATTCGTTGCCGGGGCGGATTGCCGTGCGCGCGATCAGCTCGATGACAGCAGCGAGCGCGAACTCGCGCGTCGGCTCGTCGCCGGCGAGATGTTTCGACACCGCGCGACGGATGCGCGGCAGCGCGCCGACGAGCTTGGCGAGGCGATGCGCCTTGCGATGCTCGCGCACCTTCTCCCAGTCGGCGTGATAGCGGTATTGCAGCCGGCCGGCGGCGTCGACGCCGACCGCCTGCAGGTGCAGGCTCGGGTCGGGGGCGTAGCGTACCTCGCGATAGGCCGGCGGCACCGCCATGGCGTGCAGGCGGCGGATCGTGCCGGCGTGGCGGATCGGGGTGCCATTGGCGCGGATGAAGGTATAGCTCTTGCCGCGCTTGATGCGGCGGATGGTCAGCTCGGCCTGGTCACCGAGCTTCAGCCCGATGCGCTTGGCGAGCTCCTCGACCGAGGTCTTGGCATTGCCCTGGGCGTCGGCGGTCTTGGCGTGGGCCAGATCCTTCAAGGTCAGCTTGCGGCGCGGCGGCTTGGACGGCCACTGGCCCAGCGCTTTCGCGAGCGCGACCTCGGCGTCGGCCGGGCCGACCCGCGGGCTCTCGAAATTCTGCTGGTCCATCATTGCTTTAGACGCCCTGCCGTCGTGTTGATCCGCTCAATGCCCCGGAGTCCGGTTTGGTTCCGGCCCAGTTATCCACAGCTTCAAGGCGATTTAGGGCGTGATGGGCCGGATAGCGAGTCCCTAATTTTGGGCAAAGCGGTTTCAAAATACCGGGCAGCGACCCGATTCTGGGTAACCTTGATGCTGCTGATTGTCGCGACCTCTGCCGCGCGGCCGGCTGCCGCAACCTCCGCGCACAATTCTTTGATCCTGCGCAGACCGGGTCCCCGCCGAAGGTTCTACTTGTCTTGCCTTGTCGCCGCCGGTTACGCGGACGCATAGTGGGAACAACGACGGCCTGCGCTGGACCACGGCGGGCCGCATGTGGAGGGTGTGAAATGTCCGAGAAGATCTACGACGTTCCGGCCGAATGGGCGAAACGCGCCTTTGTCGACGACGCGAAGTACCAGGAGATGTACGCGCGCTCGATCAAGGATCCCAACGGCTTCTGGGCCGAGCAGGCCAGGCGCGTCGACTGGGTCAAGGCGCCGACGAAGATCGAGAACGTCTCCTTCGCCCCCGGCAACATCTCGATCAAATGGTTCGAGGACGGCGTCCTCAACGCCGCCTACAACTGCGTCGACCGTCACCTCGCCACCCGCGGCGACCAGACCGCGATCATCTGGGAGGGCGACGACCCCTCGCAATCCAAGCGCATCACCTATCGCGAGTTGCACGACGAGGTGTGCAGGATGGCCAACATCCTGCGCAACCGCAACGTCAAGAAGGGCGACCGCGTCACCATCTATCTGCCGATGATCCCGGAAGCCGCCTATGCAATGCTGGCCTGCGCCCGCATCGGCGCCATCCACTCGGTGGTGTTCGCCGGGTTCTCGCCGGACTCGCTTGCCCAGCGCATCAAGGACTGCGATTCCAAGATCATCATCACCGCCGACGAGGGCCTGCGCGGCGGCCGCAAGGTGCCGCTCAAGGCCAATGTCGATGCCGCGCTGAACAAGGTCGACAATGTCGACTGGGTCGTCGTGGTCAAGCGCACCGGCGGCAAGATCGAGATGAACCCGAGCCGCGACCTCTGGTACCACGAGGCTGCGGAGATGGTGACCACCGAGTGCCCGTGCGAGCCGATGCATGCGGAGGATCCGCTGTTCATCCTCTACACCTCGGGCTCGACCGGCCAGCCCAAGGGCGTGCTACACACCACCGGCGGCTATCTCGTCTACGCCGCGATGACGCATCAATACGTGTTCGACTATCACGACGGCGACGTCTACTGGTGCACCGCCGACGTCGGCTGGGTCACCGGCCACAGCTACATCCTCTATGGGCCGCTGGCCAATGGCGCTGTCACGCTGATGTTCGAAGGCGTGCCGAACTATCCGGACAATTCGCGGTTCTGGAACGTCATTGACAAGCACAAGGTCAACATCTTCTACACCGCGCCGACCGCGATCCGCGCCCTGATGCAGGGCGGCGACGGGCCGGTCAAGAAGACCTCGCGCGCGTCTCTGCGCCTGCTCGGCTCGGTCGGCGAGCCGATCAATCCGGAAGCCTGGGAGTGGTATCACCGCGTCGTCGGCGACGACCGCTGCCCGATCGTCGACACCTGGTGGCAGACCGAGACCGGCGGCATCCTGATCACGCCGCTGCCGGGCGCGACCAAATTGAAGCCGGGTTCGGCGACGCGGCCGTTCTTCGGCGTCGTGCCGGAGATCGTCGATGCCGACGGCAAGCCGCTGGAGGGCGCGACCGAAGGCAATCTCTGCCTCACCCGCTCCTGGCCGGGCCAGATGCGCACCGTCTATGGCGACCATGCCCGGTTCGAGATGACCTACTTCTCGACCTACAAGGGCAAGTACTTCACCGGCGACGGCTGCCGCCGCGATGCCGACGGCTACTATTGGATCACCGGCCGCGTCGACGACGTCATCAACGTCTCCGGCCACCGCATGGGCACCGCCGAGGTGGAGAGCGCGCTGGTCGCCCACGCCAAGGTCTCGGAAGCAGCCGTGGTCGGCTATCCCCACGACATCAAGGGCCAGGGCATCTACGCCTATGTCACCCTGATGGCCGGCGAGCAGCCGAGCGAGGAGCTGCGCAAGGAGCTCGTCGCCTGGGTGCGCAAGGAGATCGGCCCGATCGCCTCGCCCGACCAGATCCAGTTCGCCCCTGGCCTGCCCAAGACCCGCTCCGGCAAGATCATGCGCCGCATCCTGCGCAAGATCGCCGAGGACGAGCCGGGCGCGCTGGGCGACACCTCGACCCTCGCCGATCCCGGCGTGGTCGACGACCTCGTGCAGCACCGTCAGAACCGCAAGGAGAAGCAGGCGTAGGCACGCCGTGCCCGGCGGGCGCGAGACGCGCTCGCCGCGGTCGTCAAGGCTCATCGCACTCCCGCGGCTGATTCCGCGGGAGTGTTGTTTTCAGGTCATTTACTTGCAGGCGAAGTTTTTCTTTCCTCAAGCCATCCGCGTGCTCCCGGCCGGGGAGCAGGCGCCGCGGAACGGCCTGAGGGGATGGCGATGCGGACTGGGGCGGGCAGGCTGACAATGAAGGCCGCGATGGTGGCCGCGTCGGTGGTCGGAGCCATGGTCACGACGGCCGACTCTGCGTCGGCCCGTCCCGAGCTGGTCGCCATCGCCGGCGACTATTCGCCGGGCACGATCGTGGTGAGGACCGGCGAGCGGAAGCTCTATCTCGTGCTCGATGGCAGCCACGCCATGCGCTACACGGTCGGCGTCGGCAAGGCCGGCCGGCAATGGGCCGGCACCACCAAGATCGACGGCAAGTACAAATATCCGGCCTGGGCGCCGCCGGCCGACGTCAAGCGCGACAAGCCCAACATCCCCGACGTGATCCCCGGCGGCTCGCCGCAGAACCCGATGGGCGTCGCCGCCATGACGCTCGCGGGCGGCGAATATGCGATCCATGGCACCAACGTGCCAAACTCGGTCGGCGGCTACGTGTCCTACGGCTGCATCCGCATGCTCAACACCGACATCACCGATCTCTATGAGCGCGTGTCGATCGGCACGACGGTGGTTGTCACGCGCTGAGTCACCGCTGCGATCCGGGAGCGCGGAGAACGCGGGACCGACGAGCCCGGCGCCGAACAACGAAAGCCGCGCGCGGACATCCCGTCAGAAGTCCGAGATGATTCCCTTTTTCTCCCAGTCGCCGTAACGGGTCGGCTCCGGCCCTTTCGGCCCCTGCAACTCCGTCGGCATCGGCTTCGTCTGTTCTGCTGCCAGTCGGCGGCGTTCCTCAGCCTCGGCCAGCGCGCGCTGCGCGGCCGGCGTCAGCGGCTTGCGCGGATTGTCGTTGCTGGCGACCACCGACAATGCGGGCCTGGTCTCAGGCCCGCTCTTGGACTCACTCTTGGGCTCGTTACTCATCGTACCATTCCACCGTTGAACCGGATCGTTCCCGATATCATCAGATCGTGTGAGCGCACGCGATAAAACAGGTCTAAAAAATGCGGAGCCGATTCTTACATTTGGCATATTCCGGTGACAGAGGACCCGCAAGCTGATGGCATGCACCCGATCGTCGCGGAACTGCCTTTCTTCTTTCGCGAGTAATTCCCAGGCATGCCTCCGCCGCGTTTTGCGACCCCTTCCGAAGTCCCAGGCCTGGCGGCACGCCGCATCGCCGCCGACGTGGTTGACGGCGTGCTGCACAAGCATCGCACCCTCGACGATCAGCTCGACGGAACCGGCGCGCATCCCGGACTGAAGCATCTCGCCGACCGCGACCGCGCGCTGATGCGCCGGCTGGTCGCCACCACCCTGCGGCGGCTCGGAACGCTCGGCCACGTGCTGTCGCGGCTGTTGGATCGCGGCGTGCCGACCGACGCGCCGCGGGCGCAGAGCGCGCTCTTGATCGGCGCCGCCCAGATCCTGTGGATGGACGTCCCCGACCACGCCGCCGTCGACCTCTCCGTCCGCCTGGTCCAGGCCGACCGCCGCGCCGCGAAATATGCCGGGCTCGTCAACGCGGTGCTGCGGCGCTGCGCGCGCGAGGGCGCGGGCCTGCTCGACGATGCCACCGGCCAGCCGCTCGACATCGCGCCCTGGCTGCTCAAGCGCTGGATCGATCATTACGGCGAAGCGACCGCGAAGGACATCGCCGCGGCGCTCGGCCAGGAGCCGTCGCTCGACCTGACAGTGAAGTCGGACCCGGCGCAATGGGCGTCGCGGCTGCATGGTGAGGTGCTGCCGACCGGGACCGTGCGCACCGTGCTGCATGGTTCGGTGACAGTCCTGCCGGGCTTCGTCGAGGGACAATGGTGGGTGCAGGACGCCGCCGCCGCCCTGCCGGCACGGCTGCTCGGCGACGTCGGCGGCAAGACCATCGCCGACCTCTGCGCCGCACCCGGCGGCAAGACGGCCCAGCTCGCCCACGCCGGCGCCCGCGTCACCGCGGTCGACCGGTCGCCGGCCCGGATGAACCGGCTGAAGGACAACATGACCCGGCTGCAGCTCACGGCCGAGACGGTCGTGGCCGATGCCGCCGAATGGCAGCCCGCCGAAAGCGGCGGCTTCGACGGCCTGCTGCTCGATGCCCCCTGCACCTCGACCGGCACCATTCGGCGCCATCCCGATGTCGGCTGGTTGCGCAGCGAGGCCGACATCGCCGCCCTGTCAGCACTCCAGGCGCGGCTGCTGACCCGAGCGAGCGGCCTGCTCAAGCCGGGCGGAACCCTGGTCTACTGTACCTGTTCGCTGGAGCCCGAGGAGGGCGAGCAGGTGGTCGAGCGCGTGCTGGCCGAAACCACCGAGCTGCGCCGCGTCCCCGTCACCCCTGGCGAGGTGGCGGGGCTGGCCGAGCTGGTCACCCCGGCCGGCGACCTGCGCACTCTGCCCTGCCATTTGCCGCACCAGGACCCCCGGCTTGGCGGTCTCGACGGTTTTTATGCGGCGAGACTGGAGCGGCGGCCGTGAGCGTGTCATCGTGCGCGCCGTGCGCCGGCCCTGCCGTCGGTCGCGGGTTGAGGGCGTCGGCGTTGCGTTAGTCCGTTAAATCCTGATTTTGCACCAGATTCTGGTCCCGCGATGGTGCTGCACCGGGGCCAAAAATGGTGTATCGGCGGCAGTTGCGATCTATGAAGGATGCGCAACCGAATCCCCCTCTGAATCCAAGGCTTGGCGTGTCCGCCGCTCAACGCAGACGCATATCGACGCTGGTGATGGGCCGCTTTGCGCGCAGCCTGATGTCCAACGTCAGCGGTGTATCGGTATCCGTGTCCGGCTTGTGGCCCGGACGGGCGGACCGACTCATCATTGCGCCGCATGATCTGCGCACTTCGGACGCGACGCGGGCCGCCGAGATCTATGCCGGCCGCTTCGTCTTCGCCGGCAAGATCGTGACCTGCCATGGCCGCTCGATCTTCGACCTGGAGCCGCCATCGGAGGATTGGGAGGTCGCCCTGCTCGGCTTCGGCTGGCTGCGACATCTGCGCGCAGCCGACACCGCGCTGACCCGCGCCAACGCCCGTGCCCTGGTCGATGACTGGATCACCAACCAGATCGGCCGCCATCCGCTGAGCCGGCGCGCCGACGTGCTGGCCCGGCGGGTGATCTCGCTGCTGTCGCAGGCGCCGCTGGTGCTGGCCGATTCCGACGGCAAGTTCTACCGCCGCTATCTTCGGGGGCTGACCCGCGAGATCCGCTATCTGCGCTATTCGACCATCGACATCCCGGATGGCGCGCCGCGGCTGCAGGTGCTGATCGCACTGTGTTACGCGGCGCTGTGCCTCGCCAACCAGGCCAAGCACATCCGCAGCGCGACCCGAAAACTCTCCGACGAATTGCAGCGGCAGATCCTGCCCGATGGCGGCCACGTGTCGCGCAATCCGGGCGCGCTGATCGAGCTGCTGATCGACCTGCTGCCGCTGCGGCAGACGTTTGCGGCCCGCAACATCGCCCCGCCGCCGGCGCTGCTCAACGCCATCGACCGCATGATGCCGATGCTGCGCTTCTTCCGGCACGGCGACGGCAACATGGCGCTGTTCAATGGCATGGGCGGCACCCCGTCCGACCTGCTGGCGACCCTGCTCGCCTATGACGACACCCACGGCACGCCGATGGCGAGCATGCCGCATTCCGGTTTCCAGCGGCTCGACGCCGGACCGATGACGGTGATCGTCGACACCGGTGCGCCGCCGCCGCCGCATCTGAGCCATGAGGCCCATGCCGGCTGTCTCGCCTTCGAGATGTCCTCCGGACCATGCCGCATCGTGATCAATTGCGGCATGCCGTCCACCGGCCGCGACAATTGGCGCGCCTTCGCGCGCAGCACGGTGGCGCATTCGACGCTGACCTATCACAACACCTCGTCCTGCACCTTCGTCGAGATGTCGGCGATGAAGCGCCTGCTGCATGGCGCGCCGATCGTGTCGGGTCCGACGAGGGTCGAGAACTTCCGCGAGGTCGTGCCGGACGGCACCGTGCTGTCGACCTCGCACAATGGCTACGCGGCGAAGTTCGGCCTCGTCCACCGCCGCGTGCTGGTGGCGGCCGAGGACGGCTCCCGGCTCGACGGCGAGGACACCGTGACGCCGGCGCAAGGCGCCCGTCTTCGCGGCGGCGGCTCGGACTACGCCCTGCGCTTCCACCTGCATCCGGCCGTCAAGGCCAGCCGGCTCAGCGACGGCCGCGGCGCCATGCTGGTGCTGCCCAATCGCGAGGTCTGGACGTTCGAGACGTTCGACGATCGCGTCGATCTCGAGGACAGCGTGTTTCTCGCCGGCAATGACGGTCCGCGCCGCACCACGCAACTGGTGATCCGGCAGGACGCGCAGCAGGCCCCATCGATCCGCTGGAGCTTCCTGCGCTCGTCGGCGTCGCCGACCGAGACCAACGGACGCCGCAACGCGCGGAGAGAGCCGGAATTGCCGCTGTAACGCTTCTCACATCATCTCACATCACCGTTCGTCGAGCCGTCCGCCTTCGGCGGGCCCTCGGGACGCGGCCGATGTTCGGGCAAGACCGTGCACCCTCATGGTGAGCCGTGAGGCCAGGATGATCGTTTGATCGCCCACCCGTTGTCGCGGGCGGCAAAAGCTGATATGAGGCCCGCTCTCGTGCGACTGGCGACTTTGGATGGAGCACCATCGGGGAGCGCGGGATTGACCGCCGTGCGCCTGGGCAAATTGAACTCCTGCACAAGGACTCTGCCCATGACCAATCAGCTTCGTCGCGTTCACCGTGCCCTGTTATCCGTTTCCGACAAGACCGGTCTGGTCGAGTTCGCGCGCGCGCTTGCGGCGCGCGGTGTCGAGCTCGTATCGACCGGCGGCACCGCCAGGGCGATTTCCGAGGCCGGCCTGAAGGTCAAGGACGTCTCCGACCTCACCGGCTTTCCGGAGATGATGGACGGCCGCGTCAAGACCCTGCACCCCAAGGTGCATGGCGGCCTGCTCGCGATCCGCGGCAATGATGAGCATGCGGCGGCGATGAAGAGCCACGACATCGCGCCGATCGACCTGCTCGTCGTCAACCTCTACCCGTTCGAGGCCACGGTCGAACGCGGCGCCCCGTTCAACGACTGCATCGAGAACATCGACATCGGCGGCCCGGCGATGATCCGCGCGGCGTCGAAGAACCACGAGGACGTCGCCGTCGTCGTCGACGTCAACGACTATCACGCCGTGCTCGACGACCTGACGCGGCATGACGGCTCGACCACGCTACTGCTGCGCCGCCGACTTGCTGCCAAGGCCTATGCGCGCACTGCCGCCTATGACGCCGCGATCTCCAACTGGTTCGCCGCCACCATCCAGAACGACGCGCCCGATTACCGCGCCTTCGGCGGCAAGCTGATCCAGTCGCTGCGCTATGGCGAAAACCCGCATCAGCATGCGGCGTTCTACGCGCTGCCCGGCCGCCGTCCCGGCGTCGCCACCGCGCGCCAGCTCCAAGGCAAGGAGCTGTCCTACAACAACATCAACGACACCGACGCGGCCTATGAGTGCATCGCCGAGTTCGATCCGGCGCGCACCGCCGCCTGCGTCATCGTCAAGCACGCCAACCCGTGCGGCGTCGCCGAAGGGCCCGATCTCGTCACCGCCTACCAGAAGGCGCTGGCCTGCGATTCGACCTCCGCGTTCGGCGGCATCATCGCGATGAACCGCAAGCTCGACGCCGCCACGGCACGCGCGATCACCGGCATCTTCACCGAGGTGATCATCGCGCCCGACGCCACCGAGGAGGCGATCTCCATCATCGCCGGCCGCAAGAAACTGCGGCTGCTGCTCGCCGGCGCCCTGCCCGATCCGCGCGAGGCCGGCCTGACCGCGAAGACGGTGTCCGGCGGCCTTCTGGTGCAGAGCCGCGACAATGCCGTCGTCGATGACATGGAGCTGAAGGTGGTGACCAAGCGCGCGCCCACCGAGGCCGAGCTGCGTGACCTGCGCTTCGCCTTCCGCGTCGCCAAGCACGTCAAGTCGAACACCATCGTCTATGCCAAGGATTCGGCAACGGTCGGCATCGGCGCCGGGCAGATGAGCCGGGTCGATTCGGCGCGCATCGCCGCGCGCAAGGCGCTGGATGCGGCCGCGGAGCTGAAGCTCGCCGAGCCCCTGACCAAGGGATCGGTCGTCGCCTCCGACGCGTTCTTCCCGTTCGCCGACGGCATGCTCGCCTGCATCGAGGCCGGCGCCACCGCAGTGATCCAGCCGGGCGGCTCGGTGAAGGACGACGAGGTCATCAAGGCGGCTGACGAGCACGGCATCGCCATGGTGCTGACCGGCGTGCGGCACTTCCGGCACTAGCGAGGTCGTCATTGCCGGGCTTGACCCGGCAATCCATCGTCTAAAGAAGAGCCTGTCGAAGCGGGATGGATGCCCGGGTCAAGCCCGGGCATGACGGTCTGAGTTGACCCGCGCCAGCAACACCAGCCCCACCGCAAAGAACGGCACGAGCACGGCCATGCCGGCCTTCTGGCTCGCGGTGACCGCGGTGATGGTGCCGATCAGCAGCGGGCCGATGAACGACGTCACCTTGCCGGTGAGCGCGAACAGACCGAAATATTGCGCCACGCGCTCCTTCGGCACCATCCGGATCAGCAGCGAGCGCGAGGCCGCCTGCAGCGGCGCGCCGCAGGCGCCGATGATGCAGCCGAGCAAGAGATAGGCGCGCTCCGGCAGCGAGGCGAACAGCGGGCCGCCGGGCACCGCCGGCGTGACCGGAATAAACAGAATCGACTCGCGGCTCACCATGAGAATCGCGATGATCGCGAGCAGCAGCAAGGTCATGCTGCCGGCGATCACGCGCTTCGGCCCCAGGAAATCATCCAGCTTGCCGCCGAGCCAGCCGCCGAACGTGCCGGCGGCGGCGAGAATGATGCCGAAGGTGCCGATCTGGATCGTGTTCCAGCCGAACGTGCCGGCGGCATAGATGCCGCCGAAGGCGAACAGCGAGACGAGGCCATCGGTGTAGATCATGTTGGCGAGGAGAAAGAACGCAACGTCACGTTGCTGCGGCAGGCTGCGCAATGTCTCCTTCAACTGACCGATGCCTTCGCGCACGGCCGCGCCCAACCGGTGCCGCGCCGGAAAGTCCGGCGTGAACAGGAACATCGGCAGCACGAACACGATGAACCAGAGCCCGGTGAGCGGACCGGAGATGCGGTCGCCTTCATGGCTCACGGGATCGAGCCCGAACAGCGGCTTGAATCCAAACAGCGTGCGGCCGCTATCGGGATTGGCGGCGAGAAAGCCGAGCACGATGACGAGCGAGAGAATGCCGCCGACATAGCCGGTGGCCCATCCGGTGCCGGACAGCCGGCCGATGCGTTCCGGCGGCACCAAGGTCGGCATCATCGCGTTGTTGAACACCGTGGCGAACTCGACGCCAATGGTGGCGATCACATAGACCGCGAGCAGCGGCGGGATCAGCTCCGGCGCGCCGGGACGCCCGATCCACATCAGCGAGGCGCCGATCACCAGCATCGCGCCGAACGCCGCGATCCATGGCTTGCGGCGGCCGGTGGCATCGGCGATGGCGCCGAACACCGGTGACAGCAGCGCGATGACGATGCCGGCCGCGGCGGTCGCAAAGCCCCACAGCGCCTGGCCGCTCGCCGCGTCCGGCGCGACATGCGCCGCGAAATAGGGCGCGAAGACGAAGGTCGTGATCAGCGTGAAATAGGGCTGCGCCGCCCAATCGAAGAAGATCCAGCTGACGACGGCCGCGCGCCCGGGATAGATTCGGCCGTCGGCAGTGCCAGAGGTCTCGATCGTGGTGACGGCCATTCGAAGATCCTTTGCGATCACGACGTCGCATCCTGCGACGATCACGGTGTCGCGTTTTACGCCGGCGACGCGGCCCTATAACATCTGACGATCCCAGGCGGATGTCAGCAACGGCGGAATTGCGATGACCACGTTCACGATTGATCGACGACGGCTCCTTGCGGGTTTCATGCTGTTGCTGGCCGGCTGCCTGCCGGCGCGGGCGCTGGATTCGCAAGCCATCGACATCCCGCAGCCACCCGGTGTCGCCGCGCCGGCGCAGCCGCCCGCGCATGGCATGGTGGTGGCACAGGAGAGGATCGCAGCCGAAGTCGGCCAGCGCATCCTCGCGCTCGGCGGCAACGCAGTCGATGCCGCCGTTGCCACCGGCTTTGCGATGGCAGTCACCTATCCCGTTGCCGGCAACATCGGCGGCGGCGGCTTCATGGTCATTCACATCGCCAGGACCAACGAGGACGTGGCGATCGACTATCGCGAGACCGGCCCCGCTGCCATCACGCGCGACATCTTCCTCGGCACCGATGGCAAGCCCGACAATGCCAAGTCGCGCGACTCCGCACTGTCGATCGGCGTGCCCGGATCGGTCGCAGGTCTCGCGCTGGCGCTGGAGAAATACGGCTCGGGCAAATTCACGCTGGCGCAGTTGCTGCATCCGGCGATCGTGCTGGCGCGCGACGGCATCCCGGTCACCGACGACGTTGCCGTCACCCTGCCGATGATGGCGCCGCGGCTGGCCAAATGGAAATCGTCGGCCGCGATCTTCATTCGTCCCGACGGCACGGTGCTGAGGGAAGGAGACCGGCTGATCCAGCGCGATCTGGCGGCGACGCTCACCGCCATTGCCGAGCAGGGCCCGCGCGGATTTTATGAAGGGCCGGTCGCCGACCAACTCGCCAAGGCGATCCAGGATGCCGGCGGCATCATGACAGCGGACGACCTCAAATCCTACCAGCCGGTGCTGCGCACGCCGGTGCGCGGCACCTATCGCGGCTATGACATCGTGTCGATGCCGCTGCCGTCGTCGGGCGGCACCGTGCTGGTCGAGATGCTGAACATCCTCGAAGGCTTTCCGCTCGCTGAGCTGAAGCAGGGCTCGCCCGCGTCGCTGCATCTGCTGATCGAGGCAATGAAGCGTGCCTATGCCGATCGTGCGCGCTATCTCGGCGACCCCGCCTTCGTCGACGCGCCGGTGCGCGCGATGTTGTCGAAGGACTATGCCGCGCGCCAGCGCGCCGGGATCGATCCCGCGCACGCCACCAGCGCCGGCGACGTGCTCAACACCACGCCGCTGCGGGAGGGCAGCAACACCACGCATTTCTCGGTCGTCGACAATGACGGCAATGCCGTCAGCAACACCTACACGCTGAACTTCCCCTATGGCGTCGGCCTCGTCGCCGAGGGCACCGGCGTGCTGCTCAACAACGAGCTCGACGATTTTACCGCCGCGCCCGGCGCCTCCAACGCCTTCGGCCTGGTCGGCTTCGAGGCCAATCTGCCCGGTCCCGGCAAGCGGCCGCTGTCGTCGATGTCGCCGACCATCGTGCTGAAGGACGGCAAGCCCGTGCTCGTCACGGGCTCCCCGGGCGGCAGCCGCATCATCTCGACCGTGCTGCAGGTGACCGTCAACGTGCTCGACTATCGGATGGACGTCCGACAGGCCGTCACCGCGCCTCGCCTGCATCACCAATGGATGCCCGACGAGGTCCGAATCGAGAAGGGTTTTGCCGATGACGTGCTCGCCGGTCTGCGCGCCCGAGGTCACAAGATCGAGGAGCCGATGGGACGGACCTCGGCCAACTCCATCCTGGTGACGTCCGATGGATTCGTCGGCGCGCCGGATCCGCGCAGCAAGGGCGCCACCGCAGCCGGGCGCTGAGGCGCCGGTTCCCAGGCGATGTCGGACATCGTGGCCCCGGATGACGATTTGCCGCCGCCCGGCGGGGCCCTTCACCCGCTTCCCTCCGTTGGCGTGGTGACCGAGGCGCGTTAGAAGTATACCAGGGCGCAGCGAGGCTCGCCCGCGAGACGGTGTCGGACGTTCTGGTGCATTTGCGAAGATTCGTGGTCGGTCTGCTGGTGTTTGCGGCCCTGCTGGTGGCGGGGTGGCTCACCTATCGGCCTGACCGGGCGCTGCGCGTTGCGACCAGCGCGGTCGCCGAGATGATCTGCGCCAAGACCTACGTCTCCGGCCTCGATCCGCAAACGGTGTTTGCGGAGACCATGGAACGGCCCGGTCTGCGCCGGTTGCGGGCCGTGATGCGCTACCGGGTGGAGCCCGACATGCGCCTGGTGGAGGCGTCGCTGCTCGGCCTGCACGCCACCCGCGCCTCGTTTCACGACGGCCTCGGTTGCGTGACGCTCCAGGGCCAGAAGCCGCCTTACCTGCCGCACACCGACGTCGCTGCGCTGCGTGCTGCGGGGCCTGCTCCCGCCCTGCCCGACTTCGCGGAAAACACGGCGGTGGAGCCCAGCGATCCCGCGCTGAAGGCGGCGCTCGATCATGCCTTCGAGGAGCCGGCCAACCCGCCGTTCCGCCGCACCAAGGCGGTCGTCGTCGTCAAGGATGGTCACCTGATCGCAGAGCGCTATGCGCCGAGCATCGGCGTCGATACGCCACTTGTGGGCTTCTCGATGACCAAGACGGTCACCAATGCCCTGCTGGGCATCCTCACCCGGCAGGGCAAGCTGAGCCCGTCGATCCCGGCGCCGGTCGCGGAGTGGCGCGAGGCCAGAGATCCGCGCCACGACATCACGATCGAGCAGTTGATGCGCATGACATCAGGCTTGGCGCTGGACGAGACCAATTCCGGCTTCGATCCGTCGAGCCAGATGGACATCCACCGCGACATGGCGGCGTTCGCGGTGCATGCGCCGTTGATCGCGCCGCCCGGCCAGCGCTGGGCCTATTCGAGCGCGAGCGCCCAGATCCTGGCGCGCATCATCCGCGACGCCGCCGGGGGACCGGAGCAGACCATCGAGCTGGCCTGGCGCGAGCTGTTCAACCCGCTCGGCATGCGCAGCGCGACGCTGCAATACGATGGGAGCGGGACCGTTCAGGGCTACGGCAACATGCTGGCGAGCGCGCGCGACTGGGCGAAGCTCGGACTGCTCTATCTCGGCGACGGCGTCGTCGGCGACCGGCGCATTCTCCCGGAAGGCTGGGTCGCGATGTCGGCAACTGCGACGCTGGACACCGACTACGGCGCCGGGCTGTGGACCAACCGCAGCCAGCATTTTCACGCGCAGGGACGTGCCCGCGCGGGAATTCCGCCGGACGCGTTCTTCGCCTTCGGCCTGCTCGGCCAGCGGTTGGTGATCATGCCGAGCCAGCGCATGGTCGTGGTCCGGCTCGGCGATTCCGTGGATCCGAACGGCGACATCAAAGGCGTCGCCCGGCTGGTGCGCGAGGTGATTGCGGCGACCGCGGCGCCGGCGACGGCCACAAAATAGCGCTCAGCGGCCGACCTCGTAGGGCCCGCCCTTCTCCAGCGCGATCTTGTAGGCAGGCCGCGACTCGATGCGCGCGAGGAAATCCATCGCCCGCGGATGGCCCTGCTCCAGGCCGCCGCGCGATGCCGCCGCCTGCAGCGGGAAGCTCATCTGGATGTCGGCCGCGGTGAACGAATCGCCGGCGAACCACTCGCTCTTCTGCAGCTCGCTTTCCCAGAACGCCATGTGTTGCTTCAGCTGCGGATTGACCAGTGTGCTCAAGGCCTGGTTCGACACCTTGCGCACGATCGGACGCAGCAGCGCCGGCGCTCGCTTCGGCATGATGTTGAACAGCAGCTTCAGCAGCAGCAGCGGCATCGCCGAGCCCTCGGCGTAATGCAGCCAATAGGAATAGCGCAGCCGCTCCGGTGTCTTCGGCGGCGGGATCAGGCGGCCATTGCCGTAGGTCTCGATCAGATATTCGACGATGGCACCGGACTCCGCGACGGTGTTGCCGTTGTCGGTGATGACAGGCGACTTGCCGAGCGGGTGGATGGCGCGCAGCTCCTTCGGCGCCCGCATGTCGGGCTGGCGCTCGTAGCGGATGATCTCATAGGGCACGCCGAGCTCCTCGAGCAACCAGAGCACGCGTTGCGAGCGGGAATTGTTGAGGTGGTGAACGGTCAGCATGGGGTTTCCAGGGACGGATCGGGTGGCGGGCGCCGTTCCGTAGCAGGACAGGACGGGTTCGGCGAGGCGCCGGGATCCTCACCCCGGCATGAAATAATTACCCGGGTAATATTGACTTTAATTTCACCCGGGCTTTATTGGGGTGATCACATGGGACTGCCGATATGGACACCTTCACCGCATTTGCCGGCCAAACCCGGGTCGCCGCCGGGCCGCTGCCCAAGGTGGCGCTGGTGCTGAAACACGCCGCGCCGGGCACCGAGCCGATCGTGATTTTCAGCGACCGCACCGGACAGCCGATCGACCTCGATCTGCGCGGCAGCGACCGGGAGATCCTGGCGCGCCTGCCGGTCGAAGCCGGCGCGGCGGCGAACCAAGGGCCGACCGAGCCGCGTGGCCGCGGCCGGCCGAAGCTCGGGGTCGTGGCCCGCGAGGTGACCTTGCTGCCGCAGCACTGGGACTGGCTGAACGCGCAGCCGGGCGGCGCCTCGGTCGCACTGCGCAAGCTGGTCCACGACGCCCGCCGTGCCAGCGGCGACACCGACCGCGCCCGTGAGGCACGCGATGCGGCCTATCATTTCATGTCCGGGATCGGCAGCAACCTGCCGCAGTTCGAGGAGGCGTCGCGGGCGCTGTTCGCCGGCGATCTCGGCCGCTTCGCCGCCTTGATCGCGGACTGGCCGGCCGACATCCGCGACCACGCCGTCGCACTCGCGCACCGCCACCGCGCCGAGTGAGATCGGCTGATTTCAACAGCCAATGAGAGCAGCCGTTCGCGGCGGCACTCGTTCCAATTCCTCGCAACGCGACCGTACTCCGAATGAAGAGCGGTCGACGGAGAAACATGCCGTGTCGCCGCCAACCACCTCGCTGCGCAAGCCGTTCCTGATGTTCGTCGTTCCGATGATGCTGAGCAACATCCTGCAGTCGCTGTTCGGCACCATCAACAACGTCTATCTCGGCCAGATGATCGGCGTCGATGCCCTCGCCGCGGTCTCGGTGTTCTTCCCGGCGATGTTCTTCTTCGTCTCCTTCGTCATGGGCCTCGGCTCAGGCGCCGGCGTTCTGATCGGCCAGGCCTGGGGCGCCGGTGAGCCCGCGAAGGTGAAGCAGGTCGCCGGCACGACGCTGACCATTGCGCTGCTGCTCGGCGGCCTGATCGCGGTATTGGGCGGCGTGTTCAGCCGCCAATTGCTGACCGCGCTCGCCACGCCCGCCAACATCCTTGATGCAGCCGCGGGCTATGCCCGCATCATGATGATCACGATGCCGCTGACCTTCGCCTACATCCTGCTGTCGTCGCAGATGCGCGGCGTCGGCGACACCGTGACGCCGCTGGCCTCGCTCGCCGCATCGACCACGCTCGGGCTGGTGCTCACCCCGGTCTTCATCCGCGGCTGGCTCGGCGCGCCCGTGCTCGGCGTCGCCAGCGCCGCCTGGGCCTCGGCGATCTCGACGTTGACGACGCTGGCCTGGCTCCATGTCCATCTGCGCCGTCGCAAGCATCCGCTGGCGATCGATGCGGCATTCCTGCGGGGCATGCTGCCTGATCCGAAACTGTTGCGGGCCGTACTGCGGCTCGGCATCCCCGCCGCGATCGGCATGATCGTGATGTCGCTGGCCGAGATGGTGCTGATCGGCCTCGTCAACGGCTTCGGCTCGGACGCGACGGCGGCCTATGGCGCGGTCAACCAGGTGCTCGGCTATGTGCAGTTTCCGGCGCTGTCGATCGCGATCTCGGTCTCGATCTTCGGCGCCCAGGCGATCGGTCGCGGGCAAGCCGAGCAGATCGGCGACATCGTGCGCACGGGCATCGAGATGAACGTGGTGCTGACCGGCGGCCTGGTCGCGATCGGCTATCTGTTCTCACGGGTGCTGATGGGTTTCTTCATTACCGACCCTGCCGTCATCGAGGTGGCGCAGCATTCGCTGCACATCGTGCTGTGGAGCTCCGTGCTGTTCGGCATGTCCATCACGTTCTCGTCGGCGATGCGCGCCTCCGGGACGGTGTGGATGCCGCTGGCGATCTCGGCGTTTGCTATCGCCGCGATCGAGGTGCCCGCTGCCACCGGGCTCAGCCGCAGCATCGGGCTCGACGGCGTCTGGCTCGCCTATCCCATCACGTTCGCCGCGATGATGCTGCTGCAGATGAGCTATTATCTCCTGGTCTGGCGCAAGCGCACCGTGCACAGGATGATCTGATGCACCCTCGATGCCTCCCGGCCGCTGGAATATGATGACCGTCATAAAACCCTGGACGGGGCTGCTGCGCTGGACCACAATGCGAAAAATCGAGGAGACCGCCCATGAGCCGTCCGGCGCCAGAATTCATGTTCGACTTCGGCAGTCCCAACGCCTATCTGAGCCACGAGGCGATCCCGGCGATCGTGAAGCGGATCGGCGTCCAGTTCTATTATGTCCCGGTGCTGCTCGGCGGCATCTTCAAGGCGACCAACAACAGGTCACCGGCCGAGTCGCTCGCCGGCATCAGGAACAAGCGTGAATTCCACGAGGTCGAAACCCAGCGCTTCCTCAAGCGCTATCAGGTGCAGCCCTGGGTCTGGAACCCGTACTTCCCGGTGAATACGTTGAACCTGATGCGCGCGGCGATCGCGGCCCAGCTCGAGGGCGTGTTCGAGGCCTATGTCGACGCGGCGTTCCACCACATGTGGCGCGAGCCGAAGAAGATGGACGATCCCGAGATCGCGATCGCCGCGATCACATCGTCCGGGCTCGACGGGGCCAAGCTGTTCGCCCGCGCCCAGGAGCCCGAGGTCAAGGCGAAGCTCGTGGAGAACACCCAGCGCGCGGTCGAGCGCGGCGCGTTCGGCTCGCCGACCTTCTTCGTCGGCAATGAGATGTTCTTCGGCAAGGAACAGCTGCGCGACGTCGAGGAATACATCCTGGGCAAGTGATTGTCGTCATCGCGAGCGCAGCGACGCGATCCCGCCGCAAAGCAAGGCTGGATTGCTTCGTCGCTTCGCTCCTCGCAATGACGCTGAAGTGAGATCGGGAGAGCAAGCATGCAACAGCGCAACGCTACCGTCGCGGTCGTCGGGGCCGGCGACTACATCGGCGCCGAGATCGTCAAGAAATTCGCGTCCGAAGGCTTCACGGTGTTCGCCGGCCGGCGCAATGGCGAGAAGCTCGCGCCGCTGGTCGCGGAGGTCGAGGCCGCTGGCGGGCGGATCGTGGCGCGCTCGCTCGATGCCCGCAAGGAGGACGAGACCACCGCCTTCCTCAACGATGCCGACAGGCATGCGCCGCTCGAGGTCGTGATCTTCAATGTCGGCGCCAACGTCAATTTCCCGATCCTCGAGACGACGGACCGCGTGTTCCGCAAGGTCTGGGAGATGGCGTGCTGGGCCGGCTTCGTCACCGGGCGCGAGGCCGCCCGGCTGATGCTGCCCCGCGGCGGCGGCAAGATCTTCTTCACCGGCGCGACCGCCTCGCTGCGCGGCGGCTCCGGCTATGCCGCCTTCGCTTCGGCCAAGTTCGGCCTGCGCGCGGTGGCGCAGGCGATGGCGCGCGAGCTGATGCCGCAGAACATCCATGTCGCCCATCTGATCATCGATTCCGGCGTCGATACCGCCTGGGTGCGCGAGCGCCGCGCCCAACTCTGGGGCAAGGAGGCGCTGGACAATCCCGACCTGCTGATGCCGCCGGCCTCGGTCGCGGGTGCCTATTGGCAGCTCTACCAGCAGCCGAAGAGCGCCTGGACCTTCGAAATGGAGATCCGTCCGTCTGGCGAGAAATGGTGAGAAGCGATGGCGAACAGGGAGTAGCGAGTAGGGCATGGTGGCCATCCCCATTCGCTACTCGCCATTCGCTATTCGCTCCTGCATGATGAGACCTCGCTGAGAGAGAGGACCTACCCATGCGTATTCTCGTCGTCGGCGCCGGCGCCATCGGCGGCTATTTCGGCGGCCGGCTGCTGCAGTCCGGCGCCGATGTCACCTTCCTGGTCCGCCCGCGCCGCGCGGCTGAACTCGCCAGTGCCGGCCTCGTGATCCGCAGTCCGACCGGTGACGTCACCCTCCCCAATCCGCCGACCGTACAGGCGGACACTCTTAAGCAGCACTTCGACGTCGTGCTGCTGAGCTGCAAGGCCTACGACCTCGACGATGCAATCACCTCGTTCGCGCCGGCCGTGGGTCCGAACACCGCGATCATCCCGCTGCTCAACGGCATGAAGCATCTCGACGTGCTCGACGCCAGGTTCGGGCGCGCGCGCGTGCTTGGCGGGCTCTGCGCCATCGCCGCGACCCTGAACGAGCAGCGCGAGGTCGTGCAGTTGCAGCCGATGCAATCGCTGAGCTTCGGCGAGCGCGACGGCGGATCGTCGGACCGCGTCCGCGCGATCTTCGAGATTTTCCGGCGCGGGAATTTCAATGCGTCGGCCAGCGACCACGTCATGCAGGACATGTGGGAGAAGTGGGTGTTCCTGTCCTCGCTCGCTGCATCGACCACATTGATGCGTGCGCCGGTCGGCGTGATCCTGACCGCGCCGGGCGGCAAGGATTTCCTGCTCGGCATGCTCGACGAATGCAGCGCCACCGCTGCGGCCGCAGGCTACCCCCCAGCCGGCGCGTTCTTCCAGCGCGTCTCCGGCATGCTCACCGCGGAGGGATCACCGATGACCGCCTCGATGTTCCGCGATCTCAGCGCCGGCCTTCCGGTCGAGGCCGATCACGTCATCGGCGATCTCGTCGCCCGCGCCGATGCCGCCAAGGTCCCGGTGCCGCGCCTGCGCATATCCTACACGCAGCTCAAGGTGTACGAGGCGCAGCGGCAAAGTTGACCGCAGTGGCCGGATAATCAGGCGATTTAGGTTGATCAGGCACGGTCCCGCGGCAAGTACAGGTGTCGTCCCTGCGAACGCAGGGACCCATACTCCGCGGCCGCGGTGAGGCAGGCAACTCGCAGCGAAATCCCTCGATGGACTCCGCGGTATGGGTCCCGGATCGGCGCCCGCCAACGCTTCGCGTCGGCAGGCTTGTCCGGGACGACAGCTGTGGGTGTGGCGCGAGACCCCATCCCATCACCAGCAACTACAGATGCGCCAGATAATGCGCCAGCGCCGTGATCTCCTCGTCGCTTAGCGGATAGGCAACATCGGTCATCGCGGCCTGGCTGCCGCCGACGCGCTGGCCGGATTTGTAGTCGTGCAGCGCCTTGACGAGATATTCCTCGCGCTGGCCGGCGAGCCGCGCCACGCCCTTGGTGCCGGCATAGCTGTCGAGATGGCATGAGGCACAGCGCCGGCCGGCGGCGGCTTGCGCGCCTTTGGCCGACAGATCCGGATCGTTGTCCGGCGGCGCCTTGGCCGGCTGCAGCGAGGCGAAATAGGCGCCGAGGTTGCGGATGTCCTCGTTGGTGAGCTGATCGACGATCGGCTTCATCGCCTCGTTCTTGCGCGTGCCGGCGCGGAAGAACACGAGCTGCCACTGGATGAACTGATCCTGCTGGCCGGCGAGCGAAGGAATGTTCTCGGTCTGCGAGATGCCGTTCTCGCCGTGGCAGCCGGCGCAGAGCTCGGCCTTGGCCTTGCCCGCTTCGATATCGGCGGCATGAGCCGGAGGCGCCGCAAGCATGAGCATGAGCATCAGCGCGGCGGCCATCACCTGGTGCATTCTGGAGGTCCCTGGATTCATCGCAGGCGTTCTCGCTCCCATCATTGCTTTGGCGCGCGGACGATGCCCGAAACCCGCGACCGGGTGCGGCACGTCGTCCTTGATCAACGCGCGACATTCAAAATAGTTGGGGCTGCGGCCGCCGTAAGGCAGCGCGCAGCCCCGCTTTCACGACGAGCTCATTTCTTCTCGTAGCTGATGCGATAGATCGCGCCGGCCCAGTCGTCCGCCACCAGGATCGAGCCGTCCTTGGCGAGGATGATGTCGTCGGGGCGGCCGAGATAGCCCTGGTCGCCCTCGAGCCAGCCGGAGGCGAACACCTCCTGCTTGGCGTCCTTGCCGTCGGGGCCGACGATGACGCGCATGATCCGTGCGCCCTGGTACTTGTGCCGGTTCCAGGAGCCGTGCTCGGCGATCAGGATGTTGTTCTTGTACTCCGCCGGGAACTGGTCGCCGGTGTAGAACTTCATGCCGAGCGGCGCCACGTGCGGACCGAGGTTCAGCACTGGCGGTGTGAACTCCGAGCACTTGTGACCCATCGCGAATTTCGGATCCGGCAGGTCACCCTGATGGCAATAGGGATAGCCGAAATGCTCGCCGATCTTCGAGATCATGTTGAGCTTGTCGCTCGGCAGATCGTCGCTGACCCAGTCGCGCGCATTCTCGGTGAACCAATATTTGCCGGTGCGCGGGTCGACGTCGCCGCCGACGCTGTTACGGACGCCGAGCGCATAGATCTCGGCATTGCCGGTGCGCGGATCGACTCGGCGGATCTGCGAGACTGACGTCGGCGGGATGCCGATGTTGAAGGGCGGTCCAAAGGGGATATAGAACCAGCCTTCCTTGTCGACCGCGATGTATTTCCAGCCATGCGCCGCATAGGACGGCATGTCGTCGTAGACGACCTTGCCCTGGCCGAGATTGTCGAGACTGGCTTCGGCATTCTCGTATTTGATCAGCTTGTCGACCGCGATCACGTAGAGATTGCCATCCTGGAAGGCGAGGCCGGTCGGCATGTTCAGGCCCTTGAGGACCGTCTTGACCTCGCGTTTGCCGCCCTTGTCGGTGATGGCATAGACGTTGCCGAGCCCGAACGAGCCGACGAACAGCGTGCCCTTGTCGCCCCAGGCCATCTGCCGCGCGGCGAGCACGCCCGAGGCCCAGACCTCCATCTTGAAGCCGTCCGGCAGCTTCACCTGCTTGACGATCTTCGCGAGCTCGGCATCGGACGCACCGGTCGGCGGGCCCGACGGCGGCGCCAGCCCCTTCTGCGCCTCGGTCTCGTCGCCGAGGAACCAGTCGTCCGGCGGATGCGTCCAGAACTCCTTGGTGCCGGATTCGTATTTCTTCAGGCCCTTCCCCTGATCGGATTGCTGCTGCGCGCCGGCGATGCTGGTGCCGGCGAGGAGACCTATTGTTGCAAGCGCAAGAATGCTTCGGTGAAAAGCCGATGTCATCGCTTCACTCCCATGAGGCAGCTCATGTGGCTGCGTCTACTTATCGGAACGTATCTGAAGACGTCCTTTGGCCGACCACATCAGTGGTCCTGCTCGAAAATGGTAGCACATCCTGAGCGGGTGAGAAGCGGATTGCTGCCAGGTTCGCGCGAGGCTCAAATGATGCCGCTCCACTCATGTCATGCCAGATGCGCATGTCCGTGCGCGTGCCTGCGCCGCATCGGCGATTGTCCGCCACGCGGCACGGGCCTGCCGCCATGCGCTGTATTCATATGCGCCGATCGGCCGGACGATTGGCGTGTGCTTGAACAGCCGATAGGATCGGAACAACACGCTGCGGCCGTTCACCGCCCGGCAACGAGATCAAGTCGATAGGATCGATGAATGTCCGAGCGTTTCCCTGTGTCCACACCGAAGGCCGGTGCCGGCGTCCTCGACCTGCTGCAGCGGTTCGCAGCCGACCCCGCAGCAGCCATCGCCTATGGTGAAGAATGCCTGAAGAAGACGCAGGCGATCGAACCGCAGCTGAAAGCATTCGAATATCTGCCGCGGGATGTCGCTCCAAAGACCGGCCCGCTCGGTGGAATTCCCGTCGCCATCAAGGACATCATCGCCACCTCGGACATGCCTACCACCAACGGCTCGCAAATCTATCGCGATCACGTGCCGGATGCGGACGCCTGGGTGGTCGAACGGCTGCGCAATCTCGGCGCAACCATCTTCGGCAAGACGGTCTCCACTGAATTCGCCTGGCGCCATCCAGGTCCCACCGTCAATCCATGGAACCCCGAGCACACACCGGGCGGCTCATCGTCCGGATCAGCCGCCGCGGTTGCGGCCGGCCTGGTGCCGCTGGCGCTGGGAACACAGACACTCGGCTCGGTGATCCGACCGGCGGCCTTCAACGGCGTCGTCGGCTTCAAGCCGAGCTTCGGCGCGATTCCACGCGGCGGCGTGCATCCGCTTAGCCCGTCGCTCGACCATGTCGGCTTCTTCGCCCGCCGCGTCGACGACGTGGCCTTCGCCCTCTCGTTGCTGGCAGGCACCAGCGCAGATGATCGCCACGGCCGGCCGCTGCCGGGCTTCACCGTCGGCATCGACCAGGGCCTCACGCCGCACCGCACGCCACGGCTCGCGGCGGTGCGCTTCGCCAAATGGGAGCGCGCCGAGGCGGAGCAGAAGACCGTATTCGAGTCCGTCATCGACAAGCTGCGCAGCGCCGGTGCGACGATCATCGAGGTCGAACTGAGAGAGCTCGACGCGGTGAACTGGCATGCGATCACCACGATCATGCTCAGCGAGGCGACCACGATCTTCTCCGATCTGATCGCGCGCCATCCCGACCGGGTCAGCGAGGTCATGAAGGGCCACGTCGAGAGCGGGCGAAGCAAGACGGCCATGGAATATCTCGCCGCGAAGGCGGCCCAGGCCTTAAGGCAGAAGGCGCTCGCCGCTGAGCTCGACGGCTTCGACGCAGTGCTCACCTTGCCGGCTTTCGGCGAAGCGCCGCGCGGCTTGGATTGGACCGGAGACGCCGAATATTGCGCGCCCTGGACCTTCGTCGGAGCGCCGGCAGTCTCCTTGCCGGCCGGGTTCGGCAACAACGGCCTGCCGCTGGGCGTACAGATCGCCGGCCCCTATCGCAACGACCTCCATGTGCTCCGCGTCGCGAAATGGGCCGAAGCGGTGCTGGCGTTCGACCCCGGCGTGCCGCTCCTGGCGCGCAAATAGCCGCCACGAACCCCGAGCAAGGATACCGCTGCGCCACGATGGCCTCCTGCGACAAGCCCAGTGGCGGGTTTGCGGCCAGCGCTGTAAAACGATCACATGACAGTCACAGACATCGCGAGCAGAACCTATAATCACGGTTGGCGCCTCGATCCGATCGTGCGCAGCCTGCTCGACACCGATTTTTACAAGTTGTTGATGCTGCAGATGATTCGGGAGTTCTACCCGAGTCAGCAGGTGACCTTCTCGGTCATCAACCGGACCCGGCGGGTGCGGCTCGGCGACGTCATCGACGAAGGCGAATTGCGCGCCCAGCTCGATCACGCCCGCACCATCCGCTTCGCCAAGAAGGAGTTGATCTGGCTTGCCGGTAACACCTTCTACGGCAAGACCCACATGTTCTCGCCGGAGTTCATCGCCTGGCTCGCCAATTTCCGCCTGCCCGAATACGAGCTGCGCAAGTCGGAGGGCCAGTACGAGCTGCATTTCCACGGACCCTGGACCCACACCACGATGTGGGAGATCCCGGCGCTCGCGATCGTCAACGAACTGCGCTCGCGCCAGGCCATGAAGGGCCAGGGCCGGTTCGCACTCGACGTGCTGTTCGCCCGCGCCAAGGCCAAGCTGTGGGCCAAAGTGGAGCGGCTGCGCAAGCTCGAGGGGCTGCGGCTGTCGGATTTCGGCACCCGCCGCCGCCACGGCTTCCTGTGGCAGCGCTGGTGCGTCGAGGCCGTCAAGGAAGGTCTCGGCTCGTCGTTCACCGGCACCTCCAACGTGCTGCTGGCGATGGACAACGATCTCGAAGCCATCGGCACCAACGCCCATGAGCTGCCGATGGTCGCGGCGGCGCTCGCGAAGGACGATGACGAGCTGCGCTTCGCGCCGTATCGCATTCTCGACCAGTGGCGGCAGACCTACGCAGGCAACCTGCTGATCGCGCTGCCCGACGCATTCGGCACCAAGGCCTTCCTGCGCGACGCACCCGACTGGGTCGCCGACTGGACCGGCTTCCGTCCCGACAGCGCGCCGCCGATCCAGGCCGGCGAGGAGATCATCGCCTGGTGGAAATCGAAGGGGCGCGATCCCAAGCAGAAGCTGCTCGTGTTCTCCGACGCGATGGACGTCGAATCGATCGAGCAGCTCCATCATCGATTCTCCGATCAGGTGCGGCTGTCGTTCGGCTGGGGCACCAACCTGACCAACGATTTCGTCGGCTGCTCGCCGGACGGCTCGGTCGACCTCGATCCGATCTCGCTGGTCTGCAAGGTGACGTCGGCAGACGGGCATCCCGCCGTGAAGCTGTCCGACAACCCGGAGAAGGCGACCGGCGATCCTGCCGAGATCGCCCGTTATCTCCGCGTGTTCGGCGATGCCGGCCGGGTGCGCACGCCGGTCGTCGTCTAGGCCGCCGACAGCCCACGGCAATTCCTCCTTCCTGCCACGATTCTTGTTCCTGCTTTGTTCGAAATGCGGTAAAATCGTTGCACAGATCGCGTGACAGGAGATCGTTGGCATGCGTCGGGTGATCGGCCGAGTTGGACAGCTGCTGTCTGCAACCATCCTTGTCGCCGGCGCGATCCTGATCTCGATCGGGCCCGCTGCCGCCGACAAGCGCGTGGCGCTGGTGATCGGCAACTCCATTCACGAGCGCGCGCCGCTGCTGGACGAGCCGGCGGCGGATGCCCGGCTGATCGCCGACAGCCTGTCGCGGCTCGGCTTCACCCTGAGCGGCGGTGCCGCGCAGATCGACCTCGACAGGCGAGGCTTCGATCGCGCGCTTGCCGAGTTCAAGGGCAGGATCGCCGACGCCGACGTCGCGCTGATCTATTATGCCGGCTATGGGCTCAACCTGGGCGGCGCCGATTATCTCGTCCCGGTCGACGCGGCACCGGCGACAGCTGCGGATCTCAACACCGAGCTGCGCGACCTGACTGCGATTCTGCGCGAGCTGGGCGGATCGAGCCCCCGGCAGAACGTGATCATTCTCGACGCCTTCCGCTCCAATCCGTTCGCCGGGCGCGGCATCGCCGGTCTTGCCGCCGGCCTCGTCCCGGTCGACGTTTCCGCACGGACCGTGATCTCCTTTGCCGCACAGGCCGGGACGACAGGACAGCGCGGCCCGGACGGTCACGGCGTGTTCGCCGCAGCCCTTGCAGAGGCGCTCCAGCAGCCTGGCCAACGTCTGATCGAGATCCTCAACCAGACCGACGCCGCGGTGGAGCGCGCCACCAGCGGAGCGCAGCGGCCGCTCGTGATGTTCACGTCGATCGACAGCGGCGCTCAACTGAGCGGCGCCGCCGCGAAGCCGGCGCAGCCGGCCGGCCCTGACGCCGCCCGGAGCAGCGCTCCCGTTTCGAGCCCGACCGCCTCGTCCGACGCGGCAGATGCGCGGACGCCCGGACTTGCCGTGCTGTATGATGAGGATCTCTCCGACCCCAAGGGTAGGCGCTATTCCGGCTCGATCACCTGGCGGACCGAGACGGTCAAGAACGCACAATCAGGGCGGCCCACGCCGGTGATCCGTGGCGAGATCGACATTCCCGAGCGCAAGCTGAAGGTCAGCCTGCAGTTGCGCCGCAACGACGATCCCAGCCTGCCGGCCAGCCATGTCGCCGAGCTCACATTCAGGCCCGCTGCCGACTTCGTCGGTGGCGGCATCAGCAGCGTCCCGGGAATGCTGATGAAGACGGATGAGAAGTCGCGCGGGACGCCGCTTGCCGGGCTTTCCGTCAAGATCACCGAAGGTTCGTTCCTGGTGGGCTTGTCCAACGTCGAGGCCGATCGCACGCGCAACGAGGAACTCCTCGCACGGCGCGAATGGTTCGACATCCCGGTCGTCTATGCGAACCAGCGCCGGGGCATCCTCGCCATCGGCAAAGGTCCCAGTGGAGATCGGGTATTCGCCGACGCGCTCGCGGCCTGGGACAAATCCCCGCCGACGAAATGATGAGGCATGAGACGAAGGAACAACGGAGCGGAATTTTTGGAGCGGGCGAAGGGGTTCGAACCCTCGACCCCGACCTTGGCAAGGTCGTGCTCTACCACTGAGCTACACCCGCATCCGTGACGCCTTGGCGGCGTGGCCGCCAGCGACGGGCAGACCTATGCCAAATGCCGCGGACGAATGCAACAGGTCTGCGACAGGTTTCGTACGCCGACGACGTTCAAATTTTAGCGGTCGGGGGCGGCCGAGCCGGGCCCAAACCTGCCCATCACCGGGCCGCGATGGGCGCTGATTGAAATTTCCAGCTGGACTGCCACTTAAAGTGAGAGAAAACGTGTATTGAGGCGCGGCGGCGGCCGGTTCCCGGTCGCCGTCCATCGGAATTTTTCGGACGAGGGACCCCGTGACCATTGTTGAGCAGGGCGGCGGAGCGGCGCCGCAGGTGCCGGATCTGATCAAGGACACCACGACGCAGAGCTTCGTGAAGGACGTCATCGAGGAATCGAAGCGGCAGCCGGTCCTCATCGACTTCTGGGCGCCGTGGTGCGGACCGTGCAAGCAGCTGACGCCCATCCTGGAAAAGGCCGTCAAGGCCGCCAATGGCAAGGTCAAGCTGGTCAAGATGAACATCGACGAGCATCCAGCCATTCCCGGCCAGATGGGGATCCAGTCGATTCCGGCCGTGATCGCGTTCGTCGGCGGACGGCCCGCCGATGGCTTCATGGGTGCCGTGCCCGAGAGCCAGGTCGCCGCCTTCATCGAAAAGATCACCAAGGGCGTTCCGGGCGTCGGCGAGCCCGACATCGCCGAAATCCTCAAGGAAGCCGAAGCCGCACTCGCCGAGGGCGATGCGGCCGGCGCGGCCGAGATCTATGCCGAGGTGCTCGCGGTCGATGCCGCCAACATCCCGGCGATCGCCGGGCTTGCGAAGTGCCAGGTCGAGCTCGGCGCGATCGACGAGGCCAAGCAGACGCTTGCGATGGTCCCGGACGCCAAGCGTAGCGATTCGGCGGTCTCCGCCGTGCAGGCCGCGATCGATCTGGCCGAGCAAGCCCAGTCGCTCGGGCCGGTCGGCGAACTCGAACAGAAGGTCGCCGCCAATCCGCTCGACCACCAGGCGCGTTTTGACCTGGCGACGGCGCTGAACGCCGCGGGCAAGCGGAAGGAAGCCACCGACCAGCTGCTCGAGATCGTGAAGCGCGACCGCAAATGGAACGAGGACGGCGCGCGCAAGCAGCTCGTGCAGTTCTTCGAAGCCTGGGGCGGCGCAGACGAGGCCACCATCGAGGGCCGCAAGCGGCTGTCGACGATCCTGTTTTCGTAACCCGGCTGGACGGGACGCGCGCTCGTTCCAGCGGACACGAGGTATCGCATGCCGATCAATGCCGAATATCGCGGTCCCGCCGAGCTGCCGGAGATCGTTCCGGTGTTTCCATTGGCGGGAGCCTTGCTGCTGCCGCGCGGCCAAATGCCGCTCAACATTTTCGAGCCGCGCTATCTCGCGATGGTCGACGATGCGCTTCGCGACGGCCATCGGCTCATTGGCATGATCCAGCCCGACGTCACGCATTCCTCCAGCGAGGAGCGGCCGGTGCTGTTCAAGGTCGGCTGCGTCGGCCGGATCACGCAGCTCGCCGAGTCCGGCGATGGCCGCTACATCCTCGAGCTCACCGGCGTGTCCCGCTTCAAGGTGGTCGAGGAAATGACGGTGCTCACACCCTATCGGCAGTGCAAGGTCGATTATTTCCCGTTCGTCGATGATTTCACGGCGCGCAAGGGTGAGGACGCGGTCGACCGCGAGGCGCTGCTCGCGGTGCTCACCGACTTCCTCAAGGCCAACAATCTCAAGGTCGACTGGGCCGGCATCGAAGCCGCGCCGAACGAAGCGCTCGTGAACGCGCTGGCGATGATGTCGCCCTACGGCCCGGCGGAGAAGCAGGCGATGCTCGAGGCGCCGGACCTCAAGACCCGCGCCGAAATCCTCATCGCCGTGACCGAGATGGATCTCGCCAAGAAGCGGACCTCGGGTGATCCGCCGCTGCAATGATCATTCGGCGGCGGCCGCACGCGGCGCTGGCGGCGCCGCCGTGAGACGCATCAGCGCGATGGTGGCGAGGATCACCCCGATGTAAACCGCGAGCTGCATCGCGGTGGGCTGATCCGTATAGCCGATCAGGGCCTTGAGGGTCCGTCCGGCGACGCCACGCTCGGGCAGAACCGCGCTCGAATCCCACACCACCTGGTCGAACGATGTCAGCCAATTGGCGCGGGCGAGAAAGAACACCGCCTGCGCGGCCATTCCCGCCGACAACAGGGTGATCAGCACGGTGGTGGTCTTGAACAGCGCGCGCGGCGGGATGCGCATCAGACCCAGATAGGTCGCGAGACAGACGGCGACGCCGAGCAGCAGGCCGAGGACGCCGCCACCGAGCAGCGCCCGCCCGCCGCCGTCACCGGAGGCCGCCACGCCATAGAGAAACAGCGCGACCTCGCTGCCCTCGCGCAACACGGCGATGGCGATCACGGTCGCCAGCGCGACCAGCGGCTTGGCGCCTTCGGCCACCGCTTGGCCCATCGTCCGCAACTCGTTGCTCATCTCGCGGCCGTGCCGGGCCATCCAGACATTGTGCCAGGTCAGCATGATCACGGCAGCCGACAGGACCCCTGCATTGAACAATTCCTGTCCCATGCCTTCGAATAGCTGAGTCAGCGTGCCCGCGAACGCCGCGACGATGCATGCGCCGACCAGGCCGGCAAACAGCCCCGCGCCGATCCAGCGCAGGCGATGCGGGACCGCGCTGGTGACGGCGAGCACGATGCCGACGATCAGGCCGGCTTCGAACACTTCGCGGAAGACGATGATCAGGGCGGCGAGCATGGGATCTGGACCTATTGGACGTTGACGAAGCCGCGGGCCTTTTCGTTGAAGTCGTTATAGAACTCGTACCGCCCGGACTTCATGGCGCGAACGTTGAGCACCGCCTCGCTGTTGGCCGCGATCACCTTCTCGACCTTCAGGGTCTCGCTCTCGAACTCGATGGCCTTGCTCTCCATGTTCTTGACGCGGATCGTCAGCGGCGCGTCGGCAGGAACGGTCGGCTCCTTGGGCTCGAATTGACCATTGGCATAGGTGAGGCAGATCTCGTTCGATTCCCCGGCGTGCGCCTGCGCTGCCATCAGCAGCATGCCGACGCTTCCACCTACGACGACCAACTTCCGCACCACGTCGACCAACATCGATCCGTCCCCTCTCCTATCCCGACAAGCAAATCGGAGAACGGTTGCGCGCCCGGATCGATGTCGACGCCGGGCACCCGTTCGCGACGACGAACAACTAAGCGGCTCGCCGCCGTGTCTGCAAAGAGACTCCTTCTAAGTTAGAACCATTCTTGGCGAATGTGTCGTGGCAGTGGCCTCGCGGTGAACGGAGTGCGGCCGAACGGCAGTTAAGGCGATCCAGCGGTTGCAAAGCGTCGCAATGCCGTCATCTCGCCGAGTTTGTGCCGCGGCTATGTCGACCGGATTCGCAGCATCAGTAGCCGGCGATGGCGAGGAGGACCACGCCGGCGAGCATGATCCAGCCGAAATGCCGCGCGCGCGTCGCCAGCGCATTGGCGCCTGCAGCGAAGGTGAACACGACGATGACGGTGACCACCGTCCAATGCCGCGCCGACTCCGACGCCATTCGCGGGGCGGCCGTGAGCAGCACGCCACAGCCGATCCACGCCACCGTGCCCGTTTGCCAGACCAGCCGCAGCAGGGTTCGCAACCGCTCCGGCGAGATGGTGGCACGCGCGAACACCATCGTCTCGCCGAGCACGCCATGGATCACGGCGACGGTGATCGCCATCAGCCCCGCGGTTACGAGCAGCGCATCGCGCATGGCACGCCTTCCATACAGTTATGTATGGAAGATGCACGAAGCCCTGGCGGCCGTCAATACAGTTATGTATGGTCGTCCTGATGGTGACGACATGACGGATCAGCTCTCCGCGGACGATTGGCTGACACAGGGATTGAAGGTGCTGGCCACCCGGGGCTTCACCGCGCTGAAGGCGGAGCCGCTGGCGAAAGCCATGGGCGTGTCGCGCGGCAGCTTCTACTGGCATTTCGCCGATGTGGCCGCGTTTCACGCCGCCCTCCTCAAAAAGTGGCGGGAGATTGCGGCCGAGCAGATCATCACCGGGGTGGAGGCGAGCGCCGGCGACCAGCCGGCGATTGCCGTGCTCCTCCGGCGCGCGTTCACCGTCAGACTCACCCTGGAGCGCGCCGTGCGCAGCTGGGCCGGATCCGACCCCGCCGCGCGCCAGGCGGTCCAGGCCATCGACAGACGCCGGCTGGGCTATGTCGAGAGCCTGCTTTCAGCCGAAGGACTGATGCCGGCGATCGCGCACGCACGCGCCCAGGTGCTGTACTGGGCCTTCCTCGGCCACGCGCTGTCGGATCGGCCGTTGCCGGCCCAGCAACTGGACACGGTCATCGAGGAGCTGATCCGGATCGCCCTGCACAAGCCTTGAAGGACGACAACCAGGCGGACGATATGCTACAGAGGCGCCCGCCGGAGACCCTTGCCATGAACGCCCCGCTCGAACGCCCCGCCAATTCCGTCGATCCCAAGCTGCTCGAGATCCTGGTCTGCCCGATGACCAAGGGCCCGCTGGAATACGACGCGGCGAAGCAGGAGCTGGTCTCGCGGTCGGCGAAGCTCGCCTACCCGATCCGCGACGGCATCCCGATCATGCTGCCGGAGGAAGCGCGGAAGATCGACTGACCGATGCGGCCCGTCGTGATCCGCTGCGCGCTCGCCGTGGCGCTGATGGCCCTCACCTCGGTGGTCTCGGCCGAGGAGAGCGCCGTCCGCATTGGCGCACTCGACGCCGTCTTGACCACGCCAGCGGGCGTCGAGCGCCCTCCGGTGGCGCTGCTGATCGCCGGCTCCGGGTCGACGGACCGGGACGGCAATGGGCCGCAGCTCAAGCCGGCGACCTTGAAGAAGCTCGCCGAGCAGCTCGCCGCCCGCGGCATCGCCAGCCTGCGTTACGACAAGCGCGGCGCGCGCGGCTGGAAGGCGGAGTTCGGCCGCCCGGAAGACTTCCGCTTCAAGGATTATGTCGGGGACGCCGCCGCGCTGGTCGACTTCCTGCGCGGCAAGTTCGCCCGGATCGTCCTGGTCGGCCACAGCGAGGGCGGCCTGGTCGCCATCCTCACCGCCCGTCGCACCCCGGTCGACCGTCTCGTCCTGCTCGCGTCGTCGGCGCGGCGGCAGGGCGATCTGCTCAAGGCGCAACTCGAGAAGAAGCTGCCGGCCGCGAAGATGGAGCCGGTCGCCAAGGCGATCGACGCCATCATGGCCGGGCAGGTCGTCGATCCCGCCCCGCCCGAGTTGCCGATCGCCCCAAGCATGCAGCCCGGCATCGGCTCCGCCTTCGCCGAGGATCCGATCGATCCGCTCAAGCAGCTCACGATCCCGACCCTCATCGTCGGCGGCGCCCGCGATTCCCAGATCCCACGGCTCGACTTGGTGGCGCTCGCCGCCGCCGCGCCGGCCGCCAAGACGCTGTGGCTGCCGGACATGAACCACGTGCTGGTCGACGTCGCCAATGAGGACGAGAACCTCGCCTCCTACAACGATCCAGACCGCCCGCTCGACCCCGACATGATCGACGCCGTCGCCGGTTTCATCGCCGCCGCAGGCCCGCGCTGAACCTCAAAGCGCCTCGCCTTTCAGCAGCCGCGGCATCTCGCCGGTGAGCCCCGCGGCCTGCTTGATGAACAGCTCCTTCAACGGCGGCGCGCGATCGACGATCCCAAGGCCGATGTCGCGCACGGCCCGCAACAGCGTCGATTTATTGGAGAACAGGAAGTTCAGCGAGTTGGTGGCGACGCCCATCGCCATCGTGTCGAAGCGGCGCCAGCGCTGATAGCGCTCGAGGACATCGACCTGCCCCGGGTCGATTCCCACTCTTGCCGCATCGACCACGACCTCGGCCAGTGCGGCGACGTCCTTCAGCCCCATGTTGAGCCCCTGCCCCGCGATGGGGTGGATCACATGGGCGGCGTCGCCGACCAGCGCCAGCCGCGGCGCGATGAACGAGCGGGCGACGAAGTAGGACAGCGGAAACGCGCGCGGCTGGTCGAGCACCTTCAACTCGCCGAGATGCAGGCCGGCGCGCTTCTCCAGCTCGGCCTGGAATTCATCCGCGCTGAGCGCGACGAGGCGCTTCGCCTCGGCGCGCCGCTCGGTCCACACCAGCGAGGAGCGCTTGCCGGTCAGCGGCAGGATCGCGAATGGTCCGGGCGGAAGGAAATGCTCCTCGGCGCGGCCGCCATGGTCGCGCTCGTGACCGATGGTCACGACGATGCCGGACTGGTCATAGTCCCAGCCATGGGTCTGGATGCCCGCGCGCTCGCGCAGCTTCGAGCGCGCGCCGTCAGCGGCAACCAGCAGGCTCGCCTCGAGCTGGCTGCCGTCGCCCAGAGTCACCGCAATGCCGTCGGCCCGCGTCGCAAAGCCGGTCACCGGCATCGCCTTGAGCTCGACGCCTGCGGCCTCCGCATGCCGGACCAGCGCGTCGATCAAGAGCCGGTTCTCGACCATGTGCGCGAACGGCTCGCCGGCCTCGACCTGGCCCGCAAAGGTCAGGAACGCCGGGCGGATCGCATCCTCGGGCTTGGAGTCGGTGATGACCATGTCGAGGATCGGCTGCGCCTCGGGCGCGACATCGGCCCAGACCCCGATCGCGTCAAACAGCTTGCGGCAGGCCGCGACGATGGCGCTGGCGCGCGGATCACGGCTCGGCCGGTTCGCCAGCGCCGGATCGGCCACGATCACCGGCACCTCGGGCCCAAGCCCCTGACGGAGCGCCAACGCCAGCGCCAGGCCGGCAAACGCCCCGCCACAAATGACAATGCTTCGCTGTGTCGTCATGCCGCCCTGCTCACGGTTACTCTTGCGAGTGGAGTATAGCTGGGCGAAACAGGGGCGTGAAACAAGGTCTGCCCTCCGAAACCGTCATTTCCGGATGCCTGATCCCGCTGGAACGGGGCCGGAGCTGACGGCCGAGCCAGCGAAAGCACCACGCCATGTCCAAGGGACTGATCGACCTGATCTCGATCCTCGATCTCGAGCCGATCGAGGTGAACCTGTTCCGCGGCAACAGCCCGAAGACGAGCTGGCAGCGCGTGTTCGGCGGCCAAGTGATCGGCCAGGCGATGATGGCGGCGTGCCGCACTGTCGAGGGCCGGCTGCCGCATTCGCTGCACTGCTACTTCATCCTGCCCGGTGACCCGCAGGTGCCGATCATCTACCAGGTCGAGCGCCTGCGCGACGGCAAGAGCTATGCGACCCGGCGCGTCACCGCGATCCAGCACGGCAATGCGATCTTCTCGATCATGGTGTCCTTCCACAGCGACGAGGACAGCGCATTCAACCACCAGGACAAGATGCCGGACGTGCCGCCGCCGGAGAAGCTGACGGCGGAGGAGATCTCCAAGCAGCCGATGTTTCAGGAAGTCTTCCGAAGGATGCCGGACTTCATCCGCCGCTACTACGAATCCGACCGGCCGATCGAGCTGCGCCCCGTCGAACTGAACCGGTACTTCGGCCATAAGATCGAGGATGGCCGCATCAACGTCTGGATCAAGACGGCGGCGAAGCTGCCCGATGATCCGGCGCTGCACATGTGCGCGCTGGCCTATGCGTCGGACTTCTCGCTGCTCGACGCGGTCATGGCGCGCTATGGCCGCACCTTGTTCGACAAGCGCATGATGCCGGCCTCGCTGGATCACGCGATGTGGTTTCACCGGCCGTTCCGCGCCGACGAATGGCTGCTTTATGCGCAGGATTCGCCGAGCGCGCAGGGCGGCCGCGGGCTCACCCGCGGCTCGATCTTCAAGCCCGACGGCACGCTGGTCGCCTCCGTCGCGCAGGAGGGCTCGATCCGCGAGCGCCGGTAAGCTGCGCCCGTTGTAAATGAACACGTTAGATGGCCTGCAGTGACGCCCTTGGAGAAACAATTCCCAGCGACTTGAGAAAGAGTCCAAAGGACAGCCCTGCTGACATCGATATCTCGCTCAGCCAGCGCCAAAAGATCAAGCTCAGCGCGATATTGACGATGGCGACGACTGAAACAGAGAAGACAGAGAAGTAAGCTTGTCTAGCGGCATCGCCGCGTCTGCTATTCCAGCTCCCTCTGAAACACATCATCAATGCCAGTAATGGTGGCAATATCAGTACGGGAACGGTCGCAAGCACCCAGATCAGAACCGCGGGGTCCTGCAGATAGGCGCCGGCCCGTCCAACCCAATACCGGAACTCAGATCTCACGCGGCTCGAAATATTTTCGACGGCAGTGACGCTGCCGCAATAGCCACATGTCAGCGCGCCTTCGCTCAAAGCGGAGCCGCAGGACGGGCAGCTCTGAAAGGAAATATTGGGCGCAGCTTTCGTCATACTGGCTGGCCCGACTGCAGGCGACGCAGGTATCGCAGGTTCATGTCCTTCGCCGTCGCGTAGGCATCGATCATCGACCAAATCCAGACTGTCCATCCCAAAAAGATGAACCACAGAGCTATACACCCAATCAGCATCAGGATTCCTTTCCCGACTCTGCCGCAGTACATTTGACCCGCACCGCAGAGGAGAAATGAAAGGAACAGAGCGACGCCCGGCGATTTCGCGCCGAAGACTCCGGTGTCGTCGAGAAGGACGGCTGTCGGCGCCATCTGGTTGGTTATCTGGACAACGGTCGAGCCGGCTGCAGCGGAGATCGGCGGAGCTTGCGGCGGAGCCCGGTTGAACAGCGAGGCGAGACGAAGGTCTTGCCCAGCCAAGGACCAAGCCTCGCTACCGACCTCGAGAACTTGGGTCGACTTGTCGATGCGGCCTTCCTTGACGAACTCACCCAGGCGGTGGCCGGTGTAAGGGCCGTAGGTCTGTCCATTGATATGGACGTGCCACTCCGCATCCAGCGGATGGGGCGGGGCATCCAGTGGCACTGCGGAAACGGGACTTGTGCTGGAAGGAAGGGGATTGATCTCGGGAATATTGCCCACGGTTTCTCTCCAAAATAATGTTTTCGTGGCACATGAGCCGCAAAGCGTCGTTCAATCTGAGCGCGGGGTCGCTGCAATGAGTCGCGCTCAGACTAGCTGTCCGAACGATATCCAAGCAATAGGCGATCAAATATCGCTTAACGCTGCGCTCTTTTTGTGCCATTTGCCTAGGAACAGGCCACAACAGCCGTTCGACGCCTGCCTCAGAAGCAGGCTGCCCAGACCCGAGGAAACCAAGGCCCGCCCATGAAGCTCGTCGTCGCGATCATCAAACCCTTCAAGCTCGACGAGGTGCGCCAGGCCCTCACCGCGATCGGCGTCCACGGCATGACCGTCACCGAGGTCAAGGGCTACGGCCGCCAGAAGGGCCATACCGAGATCTACCGCGGCGCCGAGTATATCGTGAACTTCCTGCCCAAGCTGCGCATCGAGATCGCGGTCAACTCCGACATCGCCGAGAAGGCGGTCGAGGTGATCACGACGCACGCGCGCACCGGCCAGATCGGCGACGGCAAGATCTTCGTGACGCCAATCGATCATGCCCGCCGCATCCGCACCGGCGAGACCGACACCGACGCACTCTAAGCCCGTCAAGCAGCCGCAACGGCTGCGCGCCCGCCGCAACGGCGCGGCGGACTGCAAGATCCTAACATCTGACATGCCGGGGGGACTGTCATGGAGACCTGCGCGTCTCGTTGCCTGCGCGCGTCTGCAGCATTGGCTGCAGCGGGCGCGATTGCCTTCACCACGCCCGCAGCAGCGGCAGCGCCGTCCACGATCGAACCGGCCGACACCGCCTGGATGATCGTCGCCACCGCTTTGGTGCTGATGATGACCATTCCGGGTCTGGCGCTGTTCTACTCGGGCATGGTGCGCAAGAAGAACGTGCTGGCGACGATGGCGCAGAGCCTCGCAGCCGTGATGCTGATCTCGATCCTGTGGGTCGCATTCGGCTACTCGCTGGCCTTCGTCGGCGACGGCACCTGGATCGGCTCGCTCGACCGCGCCTTCCTCGCCGGCATGGGCATGGACAGCGTCCATCCCAGCGCCAAGACGATCCCCGAGTCGCTGTTCATGCTGTACCAGATGACGTTCGCGATCATCACGGTGGCGCTGGTGGCGGGCTCGGTCGCCGACCGCATGCGCTTCTCGGCCTACCTCCTGTTCAGCATTGCATGGTTCATCTTCGTCTATGTGCCGCTGGCGCATTGGATCTGGGGCGGCGGCTTTCTTGCGCAGGCCGGCGTGGTCGACTTCGCCGGCGGTCTCGTCGTGCATCTCTCCGCGGGCACCGCGGGATTGGTCGCGGCGCTGGTGATGGGACGCCGCCAGGGCTATGGCAGCGAGAACCTCTCGCCGTTCGATCTGTCGCTCGCGGTGGTCGGCACCGGCCTGCTCTGGGTCGGCTGGTTCGGCTTCAATGGCGGCTCGGCGCTCGGGGCGAATGCGCATGCGGTGATGGCGATCCTGACGACGCATCTGGCCGCTTGCGCCGGCGCCGTCACCTGGGGCGCGCTGGAATGGTCGACGCGGCGCAAGCCGTCGGTGCTCGGCATGATCTCCGGCGCGGTGGCCGGCCTCGGCACCATCACGCCCGCTTCCGGCTTCGTCGCCCCCTGGCATGGGCTGGTGATCGGCGCGCTCGCCGGTATCATCTGCTACTGGGCCTGCACCTCGCTGAAGCACCGCTTCAACTATGACGATTCGCTCGACGTGTTCGGCGTCCACGGCATCGGCGGCCTCACCGGCACGCTGCTGGCCGGCGTGTTCGCGACCGCCGCGATCGGCGGCACAGCCGGGCTGATCGAGGGCAACCCGAAGCAGCTTGCGGCCCAGCTCTACGGCGTCGCCGTCACCCTGGTGTGGTCGGGCGGCGTCACCTGGGGGCTCCTGAAGCTGGTCAGCGCCTTCGTGCCGCTGCGGGTGTCGCGCGAGCACGAGCTGGAAGGACTCGACATCTCCCAGCATGGCGAGGCGCTGCAATAGCTGCAGCAATTGGCGCCAATTGACCTGTTCGGCGTCGCGGGATTCTGCCCGCGCGGTGAGCAGCATTGTGTCTTGAGCCTGACATGCGCAACTTTTGCGCATACATGCCCATTCCTTGAGCGCGACGGAATAGCGCAGCCTTTGATGCCCCCGGTGAGGGGTGAAAAGGTCAGGATTCACCGCTCGTTAGCCCTGACCAGCCGTCTGGCACGGCATTTGATTCTATCGCTCCCGGCTGTGCCCGCGTCGTGAAGCTCTCTCCGCGTGGTGAACCTCAGTCGACAGGAAGCGCTCGGTAACGTCCGTGCCGGGCCCAAGCGGGGATAGGACCCATGAAAATTGTTATGGCGATCATTAAGCCATTCAAGCTCGAAGAAGTCCGGGACGCCCTGACCGCCATCGGCGTTCATGGTCTCACGGTGACGGAAGTGAAGGGGTACGGCCGTCAGAAAGGTCATACGGAAATCTACCGCGGCGCCGAATATGCGGTGAGCTTCCTGCCCAAGATCAAGATCGAGGTCGCGATCCCCTCCGACCAGGTCGACAAGACCATCGATGCGATCAGCTCGGCCGCCAAGACCGGTCAGATCGGCGACGGCAAGATCTTCGTCATCAGCCTCGACCACGCCGTGCGCATCCGCACCGGCGAAGCGGACGCTGCGGCCCTTTGATTTCGCGCTCAAACCAGAACACTTACGGAGTACAATAAAATGACGTTCAAGCGTCCAACCAGCGCGGGATGGGTTACGCTCGCAATTGCAGGGCTCTGCGTCGCAGGCCTCGCCGATGTGGCGTTCGCCGAGGACGCGCCTGCCGCCGCTGCCGCAGCCGCCCCCGTTCCCAACAAGGGCGACGTCGCCTGGATGCTCGTGTCCAGCGCGCTCGTCCTGATGATGTCCATCCCCGGCCTCGCGCTGTTCTATGGCGGCCTCGTCCGCACCAAGAACATGGCCTCGGTCCTCACGCAGGTGTTCGCCATCGTTGCGATGGTCGGCGTGATCTGGACGCTCTACGGCTACTCGCTCGCCTTCACCGACGGCGGCAGCATGACCTCGTGGGTCGGCGGCTTCTCCAAGGCCCTCCTGCACGGCGTCGACGCCAACTCGACCGTTCCGACCTTCTCGAACGGCGTGGTGATCCCGGAGCTGGCCTACTTCGTGTTCCAGATGACCTTCGCGATGATCACCCCGGCCCTGATCGTCGGCGCCTTCGCCGAACGCATCAAGTTCTCGGCGGTGATGCTGTTCATCCTGCTCTGGGTGACCTTCATCTACTTCCCGATCGCGCACTGGGTCTGGTTCATCGCAGCTCCCGATGACATCGCTGCTGCTGCCAAGGCTCTCGCTGCCGCTGGCGACGCTGCCGCCAAGACCGCTGCCCAGGCCAAGCTCGACGAAGTCACCGGCGCTGTCGGCTGGCTCGCCGGCGCTGGCGCTCTCGACTTCGCAGGCGGCACCGTCGTCCACATCAATGCCGGCATCGCCGGCCTGGTGGGCGCGGTCCTGATCGGCAAGCGCACCGGCTACGGCAAGGAGCTGATGGCTCCGCACTCGCTGACCATGACCATGATCGGCGCCGCGCTGCTGTGGGTCGGCTGGTTCGGCTTCAATGCCGGCTCGAACCTGGAGTCGAACGGCGTCACCGCACTGGCCTTCGTCAACACCATGGTCGCCACCGCCGGTGCGGCGCTGTCCTGGCTGCTGTGCGAATGGGCCGTCAAGGGCAAGCCCTCGCTGCTCGGCATCTGCTCGGGTGCGGTCGCCGGCCTCGTCGCCGTCACCCCGGCCTCCGGCTATGCCGGCCCGATCGGCGCGCTGGTGCTCGGCCTGATCGTCTCGCCGGTCTGCCTGTTCTTCGTCTCCACCGTGAAGAACGCGCTCGGCTATGACGACGCGCTCGACGTGTTCGGCGTGCACTGCATCGGCGGCATCATCGGCGCTCTGGCCACGGGCATCCTGGTCAACCCGGCGCTGGGCGGCGTCGGCATCACCGACTACACCAACATCACCGGCAACAACGCCGGCACCTACGACTTCGCCACGCAGATGCTGGCGCAGCTCAAGGCTGTCGTCGCCACGCTGGTGTGGTCGGGTGTCGGCTCGGCGATCCTCTACAAGGTCGTCGACGTGGTCATCGGCCTGCGCCCGACCGTGGAGCAGGAGCGCGAGGGTCTGGACATCACCGACCACGGCGAGCGCGCCTACAACTACTGAGTTCTCCCGGGACTTGGTCGTACGCGACCAGGTCCGCAACTTCGGTTCGGGCAAATACCCGGCAATGCCCTGACCGTTGAGGGGCTCCAGCGCAAGCTGGGGCCCCTTTCTTTTTGTTTGGATCGTGAGGGCCGAGCGCGCGCCAAATAACCGGTGTCGTCCCTGCGAACACAGGGACCCATACCGCGTGATGTTTGTAAGAGGCAGGCTGCTGGTCCCGTGCAAGACAACTGAACCCTGTGGTTATGGATCCCGGGTCGGCGCGCTTCGCGCTTGCCCGGGACGACAGCTGTGGTTGGCGCGCCCGGCGTTGCCTCCGAGAAGCAGCTCGAAGGCGAACAATCTCGTTCTCGCGACACGATGCGCCCGAGCTGTGCTGAAACTCACCGCCCTCGGAAAACAGAGGGCGCAGGGAAGGCCGGGCGCTGGCCGCGCCCGTGGCCCGCCAGCGAAAGAAAATGCTGGCGGCAGGTACCACAGGTCTGGCCGAACACACCCGGCCCTCCCTGCGCAACGGTTTTAACGGCTGCTTCGCGTTCTCCTTGGCGCGCCGGGCTTGTTGGCCACCATCACGAGCGCGACACGTTAGCATCAGCACCCGCTTGATATCAGCATCGGGATATCAGGACCGCGCGACTTGACCGTGCGCGTGTCGCCGTTCGTCCGCGTGGCGACCACGCTGCAGCAACACACGCCCATCGCATCCCACTGCCAACGGTTCGTGACGGTCGCGAAACGCCCCTCATGCGGCAACAGGATGCGCGGAAATGTGAAGGTGATTTGCCCGACGACACAAGCCGGCGCGGCTGCGGCAAACTAACTCGACAGGCAATTGGCGCATGTCGGGAATGCGGAAACTGCCCGACGGGCAACCGAGCAGGCTTTGATCCGCACAATAGCGCGGGGATGCCAATCCGGTTGCAGCGGCAGAAAACACAGCTTAGCAATACTGTTCGCTGGCTCCGGCTGATCTTAAGAATTGGAACCCGGCCGTAGCAGCGATCGCCGCTGCAGCCGGCACATGGGGGATCAGGATGAAGCATCGCTGTCGGTACGTAGTCGTCGCCTCCGCCATTTGGCTCACCGCCGCAACGCCGCCATCGGCAAGAGCCCAAGCGACATCACAGGAGTCCTTGGCGGCTGCGAAAGAGCTGGTCTCCGTGATGCATATGAATGACCAGGCGACAGCCCTGTTGCCGATCGTTCTGAAGAACCTGAGACCGACGATCGTCCAGGGGCGCGCCGAGGTCGCTCTGCAATATGATGCGTTGATCCCGAAGTTCACCCAGGCCTTTCAGGGCAGGGTTTCCGAATTCTCGGATGCGATCGCGGTCGTCTATGCCAGGAACTTCTCGGCGGACGACCTCAGGACCATGGCTGAGTTCTACAGGACCCCGACAGGTCAAAGAGTCCTGCAGAAGCTGCCGTCCGTCACCCAGGAGTCGAGCATTGCCGGGCAGAAATTTGGTCAAGCTCTCGGCGAAGAGATCAGGAAGCAGATGGTTGATGAACTGAGGAAGAAAGGTCTCGATCTCTGATCCGAACTCCCGATCGTCATGCAGCGGCGCTGCCCTGCGACATAACCGGCGCGACGGGCAATTTCCGTATGACAGGCTTGTGGTCCGTCCCGCCTCGCCATCCCCCGGGAAGCCGAACCGAGACGTCCACGGTCATGCCCCCGATGGCGGGCACGACACCGGATTGCAGGCTCAAACCTTGCCGCGGCCGATAGGCCGGCGAACGACAACGCAAGTCGATGGTCAGCTCATGCGCCTTCGAACTTGAACGACACGTTGAGCTTGGCCCGATAGGCTTCGACTTTCCCCTTCGCATCGAGTTGCATGTCGAGCTTGACGACTTCTGCAACGCGCAGGTCCCGGAGTGTTTTCGCAGCTTGTTCGACCGCGTTCGCGGCCGCCCTTTCCCAAGATTCGCTGCTGGTACCGATCAGCTCGATGACTTTGTAGACGCTGTCAGACATGTCGGTCTCCTGTTCGGTATGGAGCAGGAAGCAGGTGCTCCCTGCTACAACTGAACGTAGCATCATAGCGCGGCGCCTGAAAGGACGCAGCCTGCCCATGGCAGCCGCAGGTCCGGAGCTACCACGAATGGCGCTAACGCCTTGCGCGTCTCACAAGCCCTTGCGCCCTACACTCCGCCCAGCTTGCAGATGTGCTTCCACTCCTCCGCCGTCACCGGCTGCACCGAGAGCCGCGACTGCTTCACCAGCGCCATCTCCGACAGCTTCTTGTCAGTTTTGATCGCGGCGAGCGTCACCGGGGTCTTGAAGGGCTTGTGCGCCTTGATGTCGACGCAGACGAACTTGCCCGTCTTGTCGGTCGGGTCGGGATAGGCTTCCTTGATGATCTCGGCGATGCCGACGATCTCCTTGCCCTCGTTGGAATGATAATAGAAGGCGAGCTCGCCCTTCTTCATCGCCACCAGGTTCTGCCGCGCCGTGTAGTTGCGCACGCCGGTCCAGGCCTCCCCCTTCGCGCCCTTCGCCACCTGCTGGTCCCACGACCATACCGAGGGTTCGGATTTCACCAGCCAGTAGTTCATATGTGCAAGATCCTCAGATCACGTCGCGCCAGTCTCGAGCGGAATACGGCCTCGCTCGGCGGCCGGATCAAAGAAGACGACAACGGCCGGGTCAACACCTTAGAGCCGGGGCGCTGCGCTTTTGCCCAGCGATGACGCGGCGCCGGTCTCTGCGCTCAACCCTCATGGTGAGGAGCGCCGCAGGCGCGTCTCGAACCATGAGGCCGGATCAGGGCCTCCCCCTTCGAGACGCCCGCCTGCGGCGGGCTCCTCAGGGTGAGGGGTGAATGTGGTGCGCAGCCAGAACGCTCACTCCTCCGCCTTGAACGGGCGCATCATCAGCGCCTCGATCGCGGCATCGATCGTCACGGTGCCGGCGAGAATGGCGGCCACCGCCTGCGCCACCGGCATCTCGACGCCGCGCGACGCGGCGAGCTCGACCAGCACCGGCGCGGTGTATTGTCCCTCGGCGAGCTTGCCAGCAGGGAGCGGCTCGCCGCGGCCGAGCGCGAGGCCGGCGGCGAAGTTGCGCGATTGCGGGCCGGCGCAGGTCAGGATGAGGTCGCCGAGGCCGGACAGGCCGGTGAGCGTTTCGCTGCGGGCGCCATAGGCGCGGCCGAGCCGCACCAGCTCGGCGAAGCCGCGCGTGGTCAGCGCCGCCAGCGCCGAGGCGCCGAGCTTGCGGCCGGAAACGATGCCGGCAGCGATCGCCAGCACATTCTTGGCGGCGCCGCCGATTTCGACGCCACGCACGTCGGTGGAGTGATAGGGCCGGAAGGTCGGCGAGCCCAGCGCATGGACGAGGTCGGCCGCGAGCGCCTCGTCGGGCGCGGCGAGCGTCACCGCGGTCGGGAGCCCGCGCGCGACGTCGTCCGCGAAGCTCGGACCGGACAGGATCGCCGGGACTGCGTTCGGCGCGGCCTCCGCGATCACCTCGGTCATGAATTTATGGGTGCCGTGCTCGATGCCCTTGGCGCAGGCGATGAGCGGCGTGCCCGGACGGAGCAGCGGTGCGAGATGCATGACGGCGCCGCGCAGATGCTGGGCGGGGACGACGATGAGAACGGCGTCAGCGCGGGCGGGCTCGGCAAGATCGGCGGTCACGGCGATGCGCGACGCGAGGGGAATGCCGGGAAGGCGCGGGTTCTCACGGGCAGCGCCGATGCGCGCGGCGTGGTCGGCATCGCGGGCATAGAGCGTGACGTCACGCCCGGCACGCGCGGCGACGGCGGCGAGCGCGGTGCCCCACGCACCGGCGCCGATGACGGAGATCGTTTGGAAACGAGTCATTCGCCGCGGATTCGGCTGCGCTCCCTCCCCCCTTGCGGGGGAGGGTTGGGGAGGGGGGTGCCACGAGCGAGAATTTTTATGGAGCCACCCCCACCCCTGACCCCTCCCCGCAAGGGGGAGGGGAGCGCACCGCGTGTGGTGCACGAGCTTGCCACATCACAGCCGAGGGCGATCCAGCCGCTTCGTGCGGAATGAAAAAGCAATTCCATAACCCTCAAAACCCCGCGCGCGTATTCGCGAACTTGCCGGGCACGCTGGCATTCGCATCCAGCAGCCAGCGCGCCCGCGGGGCGGCGTCCATGCCATCGACGAGGCCGAGCGCGAGGCGCTCCAGTCCGGCCCAGGCGATCATGGCGCCATTGTCGGTGCAGAGCGCGGGCGGCGGCATGATCAGCCGCGTGCCGGCCTGCTGCGCGACGTCGTCGAGCGCGCCACGAATGGCCTGGTTGGCGGCGACGCCGCCGGCGGCGACCAAGGCAGTCGGCGCGCCGAAGCGCTGCTTGAACAGGTCGAGGCCGACGCGCAGGCGATCGGCCGTCGAGTCCAGCACCGCCGCCTGGAAGCTGGCGCAGAGGTCGGCGATGTCCTGCTCGCTCACCTTGTCGAGCCGGCCGATCTCGTTGCGCACGGCCGTCTTCAGCCCGGACAGCGAGAAATTGGCATCGCTGCGGCCCAGCATCGGACGCGGGAAGGCAAAGCGCGCGGCGTCGCCATTGCGCGCGGCCTGCTCGACCTGCGGTCCGCCCGGATAGGGCAGGCCCAGCATCTTCGCGACCTTGTCGAACGCCTCGCCCATCGCGTCGTCGACGGTGGTGCCGAGCCGGACGTAGTCGCCGACGCCGGCGACCGCGACGATCTGGGTGTGACCGCCGGAGGCCAGGAACAGGCAATAGGGGAAGTCGATTGCATCGGTGAGGCGCGGCGTCAGCGCATGCGCCTCGAGATGGTTGACCGCGATCAGCGGCGTGTCGTGCACCATCGCGATCGCCTTGGCGGTGGTGAGGCCGACGATGACGCCGCCGATCAGGCCCGGCCCGGCCGCCGCGGCGACGCCGCCGAGCGCGGCATAGTCGATGCCGGCTTCGCGCATCGCCGCGTCGATGAGATGATCGAGCATGTCGACATGGGCGCGCGCCGCGATCTCTGGAACCACACCGCCATAGATGGCGTGCTCGTCGGTCTGCGAGCGCACCACGTTGGAGAGGATCTGCCCCTTGCCGTCCGAATCACGCGCCACCACGGCCGCGGCGGTCTCGTCGCAGGTGGTCTCGATGCCCAGCACGAGCGTTTGCGATTCGTTACCCAATCTCAACCCTTTTGGTCATTATGAGTGCGCAGAACCGCCTAACACCACGAGGTCGCCAGGTGCAATCGTCCGTCCGTTGCAGCCCGGCCGATCCGTGTTCGACGGGAGCATAGCACATGGCCGTGCTGGTGACCCGTCCCGCCCCGGACAATGAACGCACTGCGAGCGCCCTGCGCGCGCGCGGCTTCGAGGTGCTGCTGGCGCCGATGCTGCGCTTCGAGCCGGTCGCGCTGCCGCCGGACGCGGGCCACGACGCCGCCGGCGTCATCGTGACGTCATCGAACGCGCTGCGCGCGGCGGCGCCGCAGCTCAGGGCGTCCGCCTTGCTGCGCCTGCCGCTGTTCGCGGTCGGCGACCGGACCGCCGCGGCCGCACGCGAGGCCGGCTTCACGCAGGTGATCTCGGCCGCGGCCGATGCGGCGGCGTTGCGCGACCTGATCGCAGACAGCGGCGTCATCGACGCCAAGGCCACCCTGCTCTATCTCGCCGGCGCCGACATCTCGCGCGACCTCGCTTCCGAGCTCGCCGAGCGCGGCTTCGATGTGGTCACCCAGACCGTCTATCGGATGGCGCCGGTCGCGGCGCTGCCGCGCGACGTCTGCGCGGCCTTCGCAGCCAACCGGATCGAGGCGGTGCTGCATTATTCGCGGCGGAGTGCCGCGGCATTCGTGGCCGCCATCCGGGCCGATGGCGTCGAAATCTCGGCGCTGGCGGTGCCCCATGGCTGCCTGTCGGCCAATGTCGCCGAGGTGCTGCGCGAGGCCGGCGCCACCCAGGTCACAATCGCGGCGCATCCGGATGAAAACGACATGCTGGAGGGCCTGACCCGTGCGCTACGGTCGTGAATGGCGTAAGAGGGCCTGCTCAATCTTGCCTCAGCCAGGGAACTTCCACCATGGTCGATGAACCCGACACCGCTGCACCGGCCTCCGACACCGGGCGGCCGAAACGGCCACCGCCGACCATCGACCTGGAGCCGACCTCACGCGAGGAGCGCCCGTCGGCCAGCGAGAGCGCGGCCGAGCGGCCGACCGCCTCGCCATGGTCCGCTCCGGCGGCGGCGATGGCCGAAGGCTCGTCGGAGACCGCCGCCGAATCGCACCCGCATTTGGCGCCGGACGCCGAAGCGGCTGCTGCCGCCGATGACAGGGTCGAGGAGACCATTGCCGCGGCCGAGCCGCCGCGCATGGCGCCGCCCCCCTCCCGGCCGGTGTCGCCCTGGATCATCGCGCCGTTCTCCGGCGCGGCCGCGGCCGCGCTGGTCATCGGCGTCGGCTGGATGCTGGGCTGGCCGCAGGTCGCACCGCCGTCGGCGATCTCGCCGCAGGCCACGGCGGTCGACGAGCTCACCTCCCGCGTCGCCGGGCTGGAGCAGCGCATCGGCAAGCCGGATGGCGCCGTGACGGGCCGGCTCGATGCCGCCGACAAGGCGATGGCAGCGCTTCGCAACGACGTCGTCGGCCTGCGCGCTCAGGCCGACAAGACCGTGGCCGCCCTCAACGACGTCCGGGCGCAGCCGCGCGACGGCTCCGCGCCGGCGCCCGCACCCGAGCCGGTCGATCTCTCCGGCCTGACCGCACGCATCGACGCGCTGGAGCGGGCGAGCAAGAGCCAGAGCGCGGCGCTGGCACAGGAGCGCGCCAGGATCTCCGAGGCGGCAGAGGCGGCCAAGCCGGCCGACGACGCGCCGCTGCGCCGCGTGGTCGCCGCGACCCTGCTCGACGTCGCCGTCCGTCACGGCGATCCCTATGGAGCGGCGCTGACCACCGCCAAATCTCTGGCGCCCGACGCGGCCGCGCTGAAGCCGCTGGAGGCGTTCGCCACGACCGGCGTGCCGAGCCCCGCGGCACTGAGCCGCGAGCTGCTCACCATCGTGCCGAAGCTCTCGCCGCCGGCGCCCGAGAGCACCACCGGGACCTCGATCCTCAGCAAGCTCTCGGCCGGCGCCTCGAGCCTGGTCAAGGTCGAGCGCACCGACGGCGCCGGCACCGATCGCGGCGCGGTGGTGGCACGGATCACCGCGGCGGCGCTGCGCAACGATTTCGCCGAGGCCCGCCGCGAGCTGAAGGGTCTCTCGCCTGGTGATCGCGCCCCCGCCAATGACTGGCTCGCACGCGCCGATGCCCGCGACGCCGCGCTGTCGGCCGCCCGCAAATTCGCCGACGACGCGATGACCGCGCTCGCCAAACCCGCGCAATAGGACGCCCATGTTCCGGATCGTCATTTTCCTCATCCTGGTCGGGCTCGCCGCTGCGGGCTCGGCCTGGGTCGCCGAGCAGACGGGCGACGTCGTCTTGAATTGGGGCCCGTGGCGGATCGCCATGACCTTGCCGGTGTTCGTGCTCGCGCTCGGCCTCACCATCGCCGCCTGCGTCGCGCTGTGGAACCTGATCAGCGCGCTGCTGCGGGCACCCGGCCGTATCCGCAAGGCGCACCGCGCTCGCCGGCATCAGCGCGGCCGCCACGCCATCACCCACGGCCTGCTGGCGATCGGCCACGGCGATTCGACCGCGGCGCGGCAGCACGCCGACACCGCCAAGCGGCTGGCCGGCGATGATCCGCTGACGCTGCTCCTGCACGCCCAGGCGGCGCAGCTCGAAGGCGACCGCGACGGCGCCCGGCGCGCCTTCCGCGCCATGGCCGAGCGCCAGGACACCCGCCTGCTCGGCCTGCGCGGCCTGTTCATCGAGGCGCAGCGCGCCGACGACGCCTATGCCGCGGTGATGATTGCCGACGAGGCGCTCAGGCTGGCGCCCAACGCCACCTGGGCCTCGCATGCGGTGCTCGGCTTCCGCTGCGCCGAGGCCGACTGGGACGGTGCGCTTTCGATCCTCGACGGCAACTACACCGCCGGCATGATCGACAAGCCGACCTACCGCCGTCAGCGCGGCGTGCTGCTGACGGCGCGCGCGCTGGCGCTGGAGACCGGGGATCGCGACCTGTCGCGCACCAGCGCGGTGGAGGCGGTGAAGCTGGCGCCGACCCTGGTGCCGGCCGCGGTGCTGGCGGCGAAGTTCGAGAGCGAGGCGCACCAGGTGCGGCGCGCGATGAAGATCATCGAGGCCGCCTGGGCCGCGTGCCCGCATCCGGATCTCGCCGATGCCTACGCCCATGTGCGGCTCGGCGATTCGGCCACGCAGCGGCTGGCGCGGGTGGAGAACCTGGCCGCGCGGACGCCCGGCCATGTCGAGGGCGCGCTGGCGGTGGCGCGCGCGGCGATCGACGCCGCCGAATTCGGCCGCGCCCGCGAGGCGCTGGCGCCGTTCACGGAGGACCCGACCCAGCGCGTGGCGATGCTGATGGCCGAGCTGGAGCGCACCGAGCATGGCGACGCCGGCAAGGCGCGGGACTGGGCGCTGCGCGCGGTGCGTGCCCGCCACGACCCGGCCTGGACCGCGGACGGCTATGTCAGCGACCGCTGGCAGCCGATCTCGCCGGTCACCGGCCGGCTCGACGCCTTCCAGTGGCAGACGCCGGTGGCGAGCCTGCCCTCGGAGCGCAGCAGCGTGATCGAAAGCTCGGCCTTCGCCGAAGCCGTGCTGGCGCCGCCGGTCCGGCAGGCCGTGGCCGAAGCCGCAGTCGCGCCGCCGCGCGAGCCCGCACCCGAGCCCGTGGTGATCACGCCGGCCGTGCAGGACAACGAGCCGCCGCGGCCGGCGGCCGCCGCCGAGCCCGAGCAGGCCGAAAAGCCGGTCGAGGCAGTGGACAAGCCTGTCGACAAGCCCGTGGATATCCCTGTGGACAAGGCTGAGGACGGCAGGCTGATCGAGGCTACCGCCATCGCCGCCGAGCCGGCGCCGCCGCTGCAGGCCGCGGGCCCCGCCGAGGCCGAATCGGAGCCGGAGACCGAGGCCGAGCCGGATGCCGTGGCCGCCAAGCCGGCCGAGACCGCGGCCACCGCGCCGACGCCGCTGTTCCGCACCCGCAACGATCTCGCCAGGCCGGCGGAGACGCCGATCCAGGCGATCGTCCCGATCATGCGACCGCCGGACGATCCCGGCGTCGACGACGACGACCAGCCCCGCGACGAGTTCGCCGAGCAGATCGCACCCAAGGCCCAGGCCGGCGGCTGGCGCGGGTTCTGGTCACGGTTCGGCGGCTGAGGGCAACCAGCCCCGCCGTTCCGGGTCACACCGGTTCGTTTCCGCGCCGCGGCGGCGCGCGTTGTCCTTGCCAACGGGCCGTTCGCCCGATATCAGGAACGCGATCGCGTCGTCCGTCCCCGTGCCGGGCGCTCGCCGCTATGGTTCGCCGCAATAGCTCAGCTGGTAGAGCACGTCATTCGTAATGACGGGGTCGGGGGTTCGAGTCCCTCTTGCGGCACCAGCCTCTCCTTCCGTCCCCATCTCTCCTTTCCTGACCCGCCCGCTCGTTTCCTGACCCGTCCGCTCGCCGCGCTGCATTTGCCGGTTAAGAATTGCTTAACCCAAATCGCGCCATCGTTCGGCGCGAGCGGCGGGATGAATGCCCGCACTGGCGGCTGGCGGCGATCCGGACGAGCGCGTCCGAGGCGTTCGAATCCCGCCGGTGCCGGTTGCGCTCGGGCGTACGCCAGCGGCCAAGCCGGTGGCGATCAGTATCCAGAGGTCATGGTGGGACGTCTCTCGCGAGGGCATGGCACCTGTGCGCGTGACGATTCGACCGGCACTGGCGATGCACCGGCTGCTGGCAGCGGCGCCGGATCAACGGCCGAAGACGCAACGCGAGACAAAGGCGAACCCGCGACATGAGCACGACTGCCCTCGACAACCACACCCAGTTTCAATCCATCGTCGGCCAGATCCGGACGCTCGCCTACAAATATATCGAGGACAAGGACTTCGTCAGCGCCCAGCTCGCGTTCCAGAAGCTGCTCGAGCTCGACCCCAAGGACATCAACGCGCGCTTCATCTATGCGCAGCTGATCGACGACGGCTCGCACAAGAAGCGCGCCGAGGCGCGCGACATGATGCTGGCGATCCTCGACGAGCATCCGGAGATTTTCGACGAGCCGAGCGAGGGCAACCTGCACCTGATCCGCAGTGCGGCCGTGCGCTGCAGCCATGTCGGGCCGTTCACGCGCTCGATGGAGCTGTTCCGCAAGCTCGCCCGCGCCTCCAACCAGGCGGCCGATTATTTCTCGCTCAGCGAGATCCTGACCCAGGGCAACGAGTTCGAGGAAGCGGTCGCCGCGCTGGAGAAGGCGATCAAGCTCAACCCGGCCTATGACAACCCGATCAACCGCGAGACGCTGGAGCTCGCGCGGTCGAACGCCAAGAAGGGCAAGGCCAAGGAAGCCAAGGGCCGCGCCAAGGTCGGACGCTATCCGGAGACCAAGGACTTCCTTGGCGACCTGCAGACGCTGATCACCAACCACATCGCGGTGAACCTCGCCGCCGCGCCGAAATTCCTCGACAAGAGCACGCGCTTCTTCACCATGGGCTCGTGCTTCGCGCGCAACCTCTCCAAGAGCCTCACCGACAGTGGCTATGCCAGCCACCACATGGAGATCTCGGAGTACATCAACACGACCTTCGCCAACCGCGTGTTCGTCGACTGGCTGCGCGACGCCAAGATCGATCCGGAGATCCGCGAGCGCATCGTCGAGCTGCTGCCGCCGGGATCGAGCAAGGAGAACACGCTGGCCGTCATCAAGCAGGCCGATGTCTTCATCCTGACGCTCGGCGTCGCCGCGGCGTTCTTCGACCGCGAGACCGGCGCCTTCGTGCTGCCGCGGCCGACCGCGCTGAACTCGCGGGCGCTGGCGGAGAAGTACAAGTTCCGCACCGCCAGCGTGCAGGAGAACGTCGACAACGTGCTCTATCTGATCGAGTTCATCCGCAGCATCCGGCCAGGCATCAAGGTGATCGTCACCGTGTCGCCGGTGCCGCTGCTGACCTCGTTCGAATATGAATCGGTGGTGCAGGCCGACTGCCTGTCGAAGAGCACGATGCGGCTGGTCGCGCACGAGGTCGTCAACAATTCGAACCTCGAGGACATCTGGTACTGGCCGTCGTTCGAGGTGTTCCGCTGGGCCGGGTCGAATGCGTCGAGCTTCTTCGCCGCCGACGACGGCGCCGCCTGGCACGTCTCGGAGGACAAGGTGTCCGCGGCGGTGCGCGCCTTCGTGCAGACCTTCTCGCCGGCCTGAGCGCGCGAACGGCGGCCTCAGGGCAGCCGCTTCTTCCAGAGTCGGATGACCAGGATGCCGGCCTGGGCATAGCCCGGCGGCGAACTCTCAGGTCCGAACGGCGTCTTCGAATACAGCGAGCTCGAGACCAGGAAGCCGCCGACATAGGGCTCAGGCAGGCCCGACAGCGCCAGGAAGCAGCGGTGGGTGAGCAGGCCGTCCTCCGGCAGATTGCCGCGCACCAGCCGGCAATCGCCGATGCCGGTGAACGCGATGCCGTTGAGCTGGCCCTCGGTGTAGGTGCCGAGCAGGGTCGGATCCATCGCCTGGCCGATGCAGACCCGCATCTCGCCGATGCTCTTGTCGCCGGTGTCGGTCATGCGGCCGTCAGCCGGCCGGACCCCGACGGAACGGATCGAGAGCTGATCCTCCAGCGCCGGTGCGAAGCCGGTCTTGGTCGGCGCGCAGAAATCCGACGGCACGACGCGGCCCTGGCGCACGCTCCGCGCGATATAGATCTCCTCGACGCTGTTGTCGCCGGACTGCGCCCGGCCCTGCCCGCTGGCGGCCAGCAACGTCACGGCCGCCATGAACATCGCAACGATCACCCGGCCCATGCGCGCATCCTTCCTCCGAATCGATCGCCCTGACTATCGGATTCGGCGAATCTTCTGAACCAGCACCAACGAACAGGACATATACATACAATCATACCTCAATCTTGAGATCGCCCTGGCCCCCATGAAGCACTCGCGTCGTGACGGTCATTTGGTCGCAACAGTCAGGTAAGCAGGACTGCCGCGGGCGCCGCCGCGCAAATGCTGCAGTCGGTCGCTTGTCCGGATGGGCTCGTCCCGAGCTCCCGCGTCCTGAACGGAAGTCGCCGCGGCGGCGAAAAGGGTTCGAGAAAAATGGTGCGCCGGTCCGCAATGACATGTGCCGAGATCCCGGCTCCATTCGCGCTTGCAGGGCCGAGCGTGACCGCAGTCACATCGGACGGTCGCGCCGGCGTCTAAACCTCCTCTCAGTCAACGAGGGGAGCCTTCACGATGCGCAAGATAATCCTGATCGGAGCCATGATGCTCGCGTCCGCCGCGGCCGCACAGGCCGAGGGAACGCGCAGCCTGTCGATGACGTCGAGCGATGCCGCCGCTCCGGCACCGCGCCCGACCTACGTCCAGCAGGCCGGCGAGGTCACCGTCACGCCGGCGCCGGTGCCAGCAGCCGCGGTCCAGGTCCAGCCGATTGCGCAACCGGTTGCGCCTGCGGCTCCCGCGGCTCCGGTCGCCGCAACGACGCCACCACAGCCCGCCGTCGCCGCTGCGACGCCGGCGCCCGAGCCGACCCGCTCGGTGCAGAAATCATCGCGGCGGTCGAAATCGGCGCGCTCCGACCGGACGCGCCGCAAGAGCTGGACTGAAGCCCGGATCGTCCGCGAGCTGCATCGCCACGGCATCTATTGGTGAGCGGCCGGCGACAGGCGACAAACGAAGAAGGCCGGGCGAATGCCCGGCCTTTCGCGCGAGGAGACCCTGCAGCGGAGCATCACTGCGAGATGGTCTGGATCACGCTCGAGATCGGCCGCGCATTGGTCATTGTCGTCGGCAGCTTCGGATCCTGGCCGATCATCGCGTCATATTCCGGGAGCGTGTCGAGCGTGCCCTTCGGCTTCATCGCAACCACCTTGTAGCCGCCGGCCTTGAGCCGCCGCAGCAGGGTCGGCAGCGCCAGCGCGGTGTTCTTCTGGAAGTCGTGCATCAGGATGATGCCCTTGCCCTTCTTGTCGAGCCCGGTCATCACGGTGTTGACGACCTGGTCGGCATCCTTGGAGCGGAAGTCGAAGCTGTCGACGTCGCAGGAGAACATCGCGACATTGCGGCTTCCGAGATAGGCCACGGCAGAGGGCCGGTGCTGCAGTTGCGGGAAGCGGAAGAACGGCGCCGGGTTGGTGCCGAGCGCGAACTTGACCGCGCTGAAGCCCTTCTCGAGCTCCTCCTTCGCCGTCTCGTCGGTCATCTTCTTGCCGTTCAGATTGGCATGCGACCAGGTATGAACGCCGACGACATGCCCGGCGGCCAGCACCTGGCGCAGGATCTCCGGATGATAGGTCGCATGCTTGCCGATCGTGAAGAAGATGCCGGTGGTGCATTCGTCGGCCAGCGCCTTCAGCACCGCCGGCGTGTTGACCGGCCACGGGCCGTCGTCGAAGGTCAGCACCACCTCGTGGTCGGCGAGGAAGTCGAACTGCTTGAAATGGTCGAGGCCGAAACCGGGGCCGCCGGTGGTGTCGACCATGACGGTGCGGGAGATGCCGAGCGCGTCAGGATTGGCGCAGGTCGATTTGGGCAGCGCCGGGGCGGCTGCGGCTGCGCGCGTGGAAATCGTGCCGGTAATCTCGACATCGTCCTTGGCGCCGGCCTTGGCGGCGACGCGTGCCGGAGGGGGCGGCGCCGGCTCGGACGGCCGCGCCGCTGCGCTCTGCGCGGCGGCCTTGGCGGCGCTGGGCTTCGATACGTAGTACCAGACACCGGTGATCGCCAACGCCGCGACGACGGTGGCCAGCAGCAAGCCTAACGCATTACGCATGGTTACTCTTCCCGAAAGCGCGAGACACTCGATGGCGGACGCAACGCTGTCCGCCTCCTTCAATTAGCTTCCATTAGTGCCAACGATTCCTTAACGCGGTGCCAACACGACCAGGATCGGGCAAGATTTCCAGGATGATGCCGGCGCCGAAGCGGCAGTTCGCCGGAGCGACATGTCGCCGCGGCCATCGGCCTGCCGGAACTGCCGACCAGGTTTGGATCTGGCGTGACCCGCATCACGGTTGCTAGAGAGCGATCAGGCCATGATGGGCGCATTGAAACACGCGGCTCCGCAAACATGCGGCGCCAATGGGAGCCAGCCATGACGACGTCCACCAATGTTCTGCGTAAGGCCGTTCTGACCGCCATCAGCGTCGCCGCCGTCTCGACCTTCACCTCGACTGCGAGCTTCGCCTTCAGCGCCGAAGCGCAGCAGATGTGCACCGGCGACGCCTTCCGCCTGTGCAGCAGCGAGATCCCGAACATCCCGGCGATCACCGCCTGCATGATCAAGAACCGCTCGTCGCTCAGCTCCGGCTGCCGCGCCGTGCTCGACAAGGAGGTCTCCCGGCGCAGCGGCAAGGTCGCCGAGGTCAACGACGCCAATTGAGGAACCGCTCTTGGCTCCCCTGCGCGCCCCGGCTGCGACCGTGGCGCTTGCGACGGCCGGTTGTGACCACTAAAAGCGCCGCCAACCTTTCAATGCCGGGAGCGAGGCGCCAGTCATGAACAAAATCCTAACGATCATTCCTCTGGTCCTGATGGCGTCGGCGGCCTCAGCCCAGCAGCAGCCCGGCCAGGATGCCTGCGCGCGCGACGTCTCGCGGCATTGCCGCGCCGTGATGAACAACGGCGATCAGGCGGTGCTGGCCTGTCTCAAGGAGCATCGGGCCAAGCTGTCGAAGGCTTGCGAGAAGGTGCTGACCGAGCACGGGCAGTAAGGTCCGTCCCGCAGCACGGACAGCAATTTTCGCGAACTGGTGCGGCCCGCCCGAAGGCGGTCGGAAGCGTCTGACTACGCGAGGCGGAACTGCTTGCGCAGGGTCTTGTCGAATAGTCCGGCGGTTGCGAACCGGCGCAGCAGACTGACCATGCGCGCCGCATTGCCTGCGGTGTAGCGCCGGCGCGGGACCTGATCGCTCGCCGCCTTGATGATCACCTTCACGACGACATCCGGCAGGTCGGCCTTGGGCATGACATCCCGCAGCAGCGCCGCGACAGCCATGCGCGCCTGATCGTATTCGGCCTTCTGCTGGTCGGGCTCCATGCCGTTCTGATCGAAAACGGTGCGGACATAGGCCGGTTCGATGACGGAAACGCGGACATTGAAGGCCCGGACCTCGTGGTCGAGCGATTCCGAATAGCCCTCGATCGCATGCTTGGCGGCCGAGTAATGCGCCGAGTACGGCGCCGGGATGACCCCGAGGATGGAGCCGATGTTGAGAATGCGGCCGCCGCCCTGGCGTTTCATCACCGGCAGCACCGCATTCGTCATCCGCATCACGCCGAAGACATTGACGTCGAAGAGCGCCTGCGATTGCGGGATCGAGGATTCCTCTGCGCCGCCGAACATGCCGATGCCGGCGTTGTTGACGAGGAGATCGATCTTCCCCACCCGCGAGACGACGTCTGCGATCAGCGCGGAAACCGACGCCTCGTCGGTTACGTCGCAGGCCAGCATCGTGACGCCCTGGGGGCCGTCATTGGCGATCTTCCGGCTTGTTCCGAACACCGTGAAACCCGCGCGGGCTAGACCTTCGGCGGCAGCGTAGCCGATGCCGGAGGATGCCCCGGTCACGATTGCAGTTCTTACGGCGGCCATGTGTTTTCCTCGCGTAATCTCGGACTTCGCGTCAGAGACGGGTTGCATTATGATCGTTTAATGATATTATGATCATAATGCAATAGAGATGCGGACGAAGGCTTCATGCGATACGAAAAGGGCCGAAAAGACACGTCGCGCCGCAGGATCATGGACGTCGCTGTCGAGCGCTTCCGCACGGATGGAATTGCGGGCTCAGGTCTGGCGACGATCATGAAGGATGCCGGCCTGACGAACGGCGCCTTCTATCCCCACTTCCCTTCGAAGGCCGATCTCGTCCGCGAGACGATCTCCGACTCCCTCGGCAGGCAGGCCGTATGGCTGCGCGAGGTGCTGGACGAAGGGGGACTCGATCGCTTGATCGACATCTATCTTTCCCCCGAACACCGGGACCATCCGGGGCAGGGCTGCGCCTCTGCGGCACTGTTACCGGAGCTTGCGCGGCAGCCGGAAGAGACGCGCGGCATGTATGCCCAACAGTCTCGCGCCCTTGTGCTGCAGCTCGCAGAAGCACTTCCGGCCCATGTCGAAGCGAGGGAAGATGTGGCATGCGCGATCTTTGCGACCCTGATCGGGACGCTCCAGCTGGCACGCGCAGTCGACAAAGAGGCGTCGAGTGGCATCCTGCGGAGCGGAAAACTCGCGATCCGCACCTTGGCTGGCCTTCGCGCGCATCAGCTTCCTAAGTCTGAATGAACCCCCGATGCGCGCGTCGTGCGCGTTCCGATGACGTCACGCGCGGCGCCATCAGCCTCGACCACACCTGAATTTGTGCAGATCGCACGGCGGAAGCCAAACCTTGCCAGGCAAGGAACACAGACCGGAGAGCCCAGTGAAAGCCTACGTCGTCGAGAAGTACAAGAAGAAGGGCCCGCTACGCCTCGTCGAACGACCCTATCCGCAGGTCCAGAGCGCTGACGTCCTCATTCGCGTTCATGCCTCGGCCGTGAACCTGATCGACTCGAAGGTCAGGGACGGCGAGTTCAAGATCTTCCTGCCCTACCGTCTGCCCTTTGTGCTCGGTCACGACGTCGCCGGGACCGTCGTCAAGGTCGGCGATGGGGTCAGCCGCTTCAGGGTCGGCGACGAGATCTATGCCCGGCCAAGAGATCACCGCATTGGCACCTTCGCGGAATTCATCGCCATCCACCAAGACGATGTCGCACTCAAGCCCCGCACACTGACGATGGAAGAGGCGTCGTCCGTGCCGCTGGTCGCGCTGACGGCGTGGCAGGCTCTGGTCGATGTCGCGAAGGTGAAGCCGGGCGAGAAGGTCTTCATTCAGGCTGGCTCCGGCGGAGTCGGTACGATCGCGATCCAGCTTGCCAAGCATCTGGGGGCGACGGTCGCGACGACGACGAGTGCGAAGAACGCCGCCCTCGTCAACAGCCTCGGCGCCGATGTCGTGATCGACTACACGACCCAGGACTTCGAAAAAGTTCTCTCGGGCTACGACGTCGTGCTGCACAGCCAGGATCCGAAGACGCTTGCGAAATCGCTGAACGTCCTGAAGCAAGGCGGCCGCCTTGTCTCGATTTCGGGGCCGCCCGATCCGCCCTTTGCCACGGCTCTCGGGCTGAACGCCGTTCTGAAGCTTGTTATCCGGCTGTTGAGCCGCAGCGTGCGCAAGAGGGCAAAGAGCCTCGGCGTTGACTATTCATTCCTGTTCATGCACGCCGATGGCCGGCAACTCGAGCAGATCGCCGGGTTGATCGATAGCGGCGCGATTCGCCCCGTCGTCGACAAGATATTCCCCTTCACCCAGACGCCCGAGGCGCTCGCCTATGTCGAGACCGGCCGTGCAAAGGGCAAGGTCGTGATCAAGGTGCAGTAGCGGGTTTCTTGATTGCAGCTGACAGCGATCCTGAAGCGGACATAGCTCGCGAAGGCTACGCTTGCCCCCGCCGTTCTAGGGCCCGCTGCGGGCCGCTGACGCAACGGCCGGTGCCTGCTCGGCGGTGCGGTCGATATCCTCCTTGGCCCGGACCGAGCCGAATGGGCGTTCCAGCATGCGGCGGATGCGCACCGGGTCGGTGCCGATGTGGAAGTCGATCGCGCGCTTGTGCAGCTCGCGCTCGGCGCGGGTCGAGCGGTTGCGCTGACGCAGATAGTCGATCCAGGTCGGGCAGTGATAGCGCTCTGTCCATAATTCGGGATCGGCGATGTCGCGGGCGATCGACCAGCCATAGGCGCCGTTGCGCTGGCGGCTGAGCTGCACGTCCTGCATCAGGTCGTGGAAGGCGCGGGCATTGTCCTCGGCGACGCGGTACTCGATCTCGACCACCAGCGGCCCCGAGCGCGGCGTCAGCTCGAGCTGCACCTCCGGATCGGCCAAGGTCTCGCCGTCCTCGTTGCGGGCGCCGATCGGCGGCATCCGCAGCCACAGGCCGAGCAGCGGCGACACCATCATCAGCGCGCCCGACACCAGCAGCGCGACCTCGACGCCGGCGGCGTCGGTGAGGCGGCCCCAGCCCCAGCTGCCGATCGCGATGCCGCCGGAGATCGCCGCCTGAAATGCCGCCAGCGCGCGGCCCGCGACCCAGCGGGGCGCCGAAAGCTGCACGCCGATGTTGAACAGCGCCACCGCCAGCATCCACACCGCGCCGGCGATGACGAGCGCCGCCGCCGTCAGCACCGGCGCGGTGCTGAGTGCGACGGCGGCAGTGGCCGCGCCCAAGGTCAGCGCGCAGGTGCGGATCGCGGCCTCACCGGACAGCCGCTTCCTGATCTCCCCGATGTTGAGGGCGCCGACCACGGCGCCCATGCCGAAGGCGCCCAGCATGATGCCATAGGTCTGCGCGCCGCCATGCAGCAGGTCGCGCGCGACCAGCGGCATCAGCGCCGAGATCGAGCCGCCGATGATGCCGGTGACCAGCGTGCGGATCAGCACGATCCGGATCGACGGCGAATGGATGATATAACGGACGCCAGAGACGATGGCGCGGTTGAGCGGCTCGCGCGGCAGCCGGCTCGGTTCGACCACGCGCCGCCACAGGAACAGCGCGGCCAGCAGCGGCAGATACAGCAGCGCATTCGCCGCAAAGGCTGCGACCGCGCCGGCAGCGGCGACCACGACGCCGCCGATGGCCGGGCCGAAGCTGCGGGCGATGTTGTAGCTGATGCCGTTCAGCGCGACTGCCGCCGGCAGCGTCTCTGGCGGCACCTGCTCGCTGACCGAGGATTGCCACGCCGGCCCCATCAGCGCCATGCCGCTGCCGATCACGAAGCACAGCGCCAGCAGCCGCTCTGGGGTCACGAGGCCGAGCCAGGCCAGCACGGTCAGGGTGGTGGCGCCGCCCAGGGCCACCGCAAGCGCAACCAGCGCGACGATGCGCCGGTCATACATGTCGGCGATGGCACCGGCCGGCATCGAGATGAACATGACCGGCAGCATTAAGGCGGTCTGCACCAGCGCCACCTTGTCGGCCGACGACGTCATCTGCGTCATCGCCCAGGCGGCGCCCACGGCCTGAATCAGCAGGCCCAGATTCGACAGCAGGCTCGCCAGCCAGATGCGACGGAACACAGCGTGCCGCAGCGGCGCGGCGATGCTCTCGGCCGCAAACAGCTCACGTTTCTGCGGCGCATTCATGCCGTTCCGTCCACGTCGTCCGTCCGCATTGAACTATCGCTTGATTCCGCCCGGACGTATGTGATGCCTGCGAATGTCCGCCGCTGTCCAGTGCTCGCTATTCAGGCTCGCATCATGGACCGCGGCCAACGAACACAAAATGAATGAGACAAAAGGGAGACCGCCGATGAAGCTGACGCGCCGCACCATTCTGCAGACCATGGGAACCCTGCCCCTGCTCACCAGCGGTCTGACCTTACCTGCACGTGCGCAAACGGCGGCGGCGACCACATCGGCAGGCGAGATTCCCCCGATCCTGTTCGTGCATGGCAATGGCGACCACGCGGCGCTCTGGCTGACGACGCTGTGGCGGATGGAATCCAACGGCGTGCCGCGAACGCGCCTTGCCGCGCTCAACTTCACCGACCCGCTGGCGCGCAATGACGACGCCGTGGCGCAGCCGGGTCGCTCGTCGACCGACGACCAGCGGCGCGAACTTGCCGAAGCGATCAAGGCGCTCAAGGAGCGCACCGGTGCAGCGCGGATCGCGCTGGTCGGCAGCTCGCGCGGCGGCAATGCGATCCGCAACGTGGTGAAGAACGGCGGCGGCGCCGATGTCAGCCATGCGGTGCTGTGCGGCACGCCCAATCATGGCGTGTTCGACTGGGAGGACAGCCCCGGCAGCGAGTTCAACGGCCGCGGCCCGTTCCTGCGCGGACTGAATGTCGGTGACAGCGAGGTGGCCGAGGGCACCGCCTTCCTCACGCTGCGCAGCGACGGCCTCGACAAATATGCGCAGGCCGATGGCCGGCTGGTCGGCAAGCCCGGCGTGCCCACCGGGATCACTGCGGAAGGGCCGGCGTTGAAGGGCGCGACCAATCTCGTGCTCGGCGCGCTGGACCATCGCGAGGTCGCGTTCCACCCGCGCGCGTTCCGCGAGATCTACAAATTCATCGCCGGCCGTGAGCCGGCGCAGATCGCGATCCAGCCCGAGCAGCAGGTGCGGATCAGCGGCCTGGTGACGGGCACGCCGGGCGGCGCGCCGACCAATCGCCCAGTGGCGGGCGCAAGCGTGGAGGTCTATCGCGTCTCGATCGAGACCGGCGCACGCAACGGCGAGCCTGTCTATCGCGGCCAGGCCGGCGCCGACGGACGCTGGGGTCCCGCGGAGGTCGATCCGACATCCTATCTCGAGATCGTGCTGACCTCGCCGGGCGCGCCGATCACGCACTTCTACCGTTCGCCGTTCCCGCGTTCGTCCGACGTCGTGCATCTGCGCGCGGCGCGGCCGCTCGGCCAGGCCGATGCCGGCGCCGGAGCGATTCTCATCATGATCAGGCCGCGCGGCTATTTCGGCCTGCCGCGCGACATCGTGCTGCTCGACGGCAAGGAACCCGGGGACGTACAGAAGGGAATACCGACCGATGCAGCGACGACATTGCGGCTGCCGGCGGGCGACGTCGGGCGCAGCGTCATCGGACTGTTCAACGAGGAACGCATCGCCGCCCGTCTTTGGCCAGCATCGGAGAGCAGGATTGCGATGATCGAGCTGACTAATTAGTTGCTGGAGTATGATGGTACATCACGGCGTGGGAGAGCGCTGAATCGCGCTCTCCCACGCATGTTGCAAGCGAGGTGACCGAATTACCTCTGGCAGGAAACCGCCGTTCCGCGGCCGGCCGGTTCGTCCTACAGCAGCCGGCGCTCGGCATGCCGCCGTGCAGCCGGTCCGCCGTCCCCCGCTCACGACAGCGTCGAGAGGCAGTGAATGAGTACCGCCGAAGTCCACTACCTGCCGCAGGCACGCCTGCCACTGGTTCCTCCAACGCCGCCGCGGGCGCCGGACAGCATGGGCGCGCTGCGCCGCGTGCTGATGATGGGCGACAACGCGATCGCGACCTGGAGCCAGCGCGCCTATGAGGACGACATCATCCGCGGCCGCTTCTTCGGCAGCTCCAGCTACATTCTCAATACGCCTGATACCATCAAGCATGTGCTGGTCGACAATTGGGAGAACTACGTCCGCACCGTCGGTGCCATCCGCGTGCTGCGTCCAGTGCTCGGCGAGGGGCTGCTGATCGCCGAAGGCAAGGCGTGGAAGCACCAGCGCCGCACCTTGGCGCCGGCTTTCACGCCGCGCGCCGTTTCCGGCCTCGTTCCGCACATGGTCGCGGTGACCGATGAGACCGTTGTCCGGCTGAGAGAGCAATGCGGTCAGCCGCTCGACCTGCGCGAGATCATGCAGCGCATGACGCTCGACATCGCCGGCCGCACGATGTTCTCGTTCGAGATGGGCCGGCACGGCGCCACCCTGCGCGATTTCGTCTACGAGTATGGCGCGCGGCTGGCCAGCCCGCATCTGCTCGACATCGTGTTGCCGCTGTCCTGGCCGACGCCGCGCGACTTCGCGCGCCGACGCTTCCGCAAGCGCTGGACCGCCTTCGTCGCCATGCTGATGGCCGAGCGGCGCGCGGCCGGCAAGCTGGAGGATGCGCCGCCGCGCGACCTGTTCGACCTGATGGGCGCGGCACGCGATCCGGAAACGGGCGCTGCGTTCACCGATGCGCAGCTCGCCGACGAGGTCGCGACCATGATCCTCGCCGGGCACGAGACGACCGCGACGGCGCTGTTCTGGGCGCTGTATCTCATCGCGCTCGACCCAGCCAATCAGGACAGGCTGGCGCAGGAGGCGCGCGCCGCGACGGATCTGAGCAATCCGGATCAGTTGCCATTCACACGCGCGGTGATCGACGAAACGCTGCGGCTTTATCCGCCCGCCTTCCTGATTGCGCGCGCCGCAAGCGGGCCGGACCGTATCGCCGAGTTCCAGGTGAAGCGCGGCGACGTCGTGCTGATCTCGCCCTGGCTGCTGCACCGGCACGAGAGGCTGTGGCAAACGCCCAACGCCTTCATACCGGATCGCTTCATGCCGGGCGCGCCGCCGCCGGAGCGCTTTGCCTATCTGCCGTTCGGAGCGGGCGCGCGGGTCTGCATCGGGGCTCATTTCGCCCTGACCGAGGCGGTGCTGGCGCTGGCACGGCTGGTGGCGGCCTTCGACATCGAAATGCTCGACGCCGCACCCGTGATGCCGGTCGGCGTGGTCACGACCCAGCCGGATCGCTCGCCGCTGTTCAAGCTCACACCCAGGGCGGGCGTCTGATCCCGGCGGCGGCCGGGCCATCGCTTCGTCTCTTGCTTGTGGGTTTGCTAGGCACCATCTTAACACGCCATGAGCGACATCCAGTCCCAGCTTTCGGTTCTGAAGCAGACCGCCGATCCGGCCGTGGCGGACGCGATCACACGGTTGATTGAGGCGGGTGAAGATCACGAACTCAACCGTATCAATGCCCTGGAGTTCTCGGCGCGCGCCGGTCTCGATGAAGAACGGGTTATTTCCGGGTTCCTGCATGCTGCACGGATCGGCTTGTTCGATCTGACCTGGAACGTGCTCTGTCCTGGCTGCAGCGGCGTGCTGGATGCGCACGCCACGCTGAAATCTCTCCGCCATGACGATTACCATTGCGGACTATGCGCTTGCGGCTACGAGCCTTCCATCGACGAGCAGGTCGAAGTTGCTTTCACCGTGAGCTCCAAGGTCAGGAGCATCGCCGCTCACGATCCGAACACGCTGCCGCTCTGGGAGTATTACAAGCAGGTCTTCTGGAGTTCGGGGATCGACCTCGACCGGGAGTCTTTTGCCTCGCTCAGCGAAGAAGTGACGCTTGATGCGCTCGAGCTGCCAGCCGGTGAGAAGGCCGTGCTCTCACTGCAGCTCCCATCCGATTTCATCATCATCTTCGAACCAGTGACGCATTCTGCGCATTTCATCGACGTTCAGGGCGAGCCCACCAGGGAGCGCCAGCAGCTCGGACTGCTATTCAACAGGGCGCATCCTCCGACCGGATCGATCACGTTGCGCCCAGGCCCGCTGCGACTGGCGCTCGACAATCAGGCCGGCGTACGGACGCTGCCGACCGTCTTCGTTGCCGGCGATGCGCTCCACCATCTCCTCGGCAAGCGCCGGCCTTTCCTGACCGCCAAGCGCATATTGTCCAACCAGACCTTTCGCGACGTGTTCAAGGCCGACAATCTCAACATCGACCAGCGGCTGAAGATCACCTCGCTCACCTTCCTGTTCACCGACCTCAAGAGCTCGACGGCGCTGTATGAGCGCGTCGGCGACCTCGCGGCCTTCGACCTGGTGCGCGCGCATTTCCGCGCGCTGCTGGAGATCATCAAGGCCGAGAAGGGCGCGGTGGTGAAAACCATCGGCGATGCCGTGATGGCGACCTTCATCCAGCCCGAGCATGCGCTGTCCGCGGGCCTGCGCATGCGCGCGGCGATGCAGCGGCTCAATGCCGAGCGCGGAACCGAGGATCTCGTGGTCAAGATCGGCATCCACGAGGGGCCGTGCCTCGCGGTGATGTTGAACGACCGCCAGGACTATTTCGGCCAGACCGTCAACATCGCGTCGCGCGTGCAGAGCCTGTCGACCGCGCAGGAGATCCATCTCACCGCGCCCGTGATCGAGAGCCCCGGCGTTGCCGACATCCTGCGGAGCGCGAAGATCGCGCCGATCCAGAAGCACGCCGCGCTGCGCGGCATCGCCGACCGCATGATGGTGTACGAAATCCCCTGAGGCTTACCGAAATGTCATGCAGTCCAAAGGTCGCAGCGGATTGCCGGCGCAGCGCGGCATTTGCATATAATGAGCATTCGCCGGCCGGTTTGCGGTCCGCTACGGATCTGACAGCGAAGGACGCCATGCTCGAAGGACTGCGCCAATTCATCGCCGACGTCGTTTCGCCGCAGCAGACCCCGGCGTTCGACGACAATGGCTATCAGCTCGCGGCGACGGCCCTGCTGATCCACGTCATCTCGCTGGACGGCGAACCGAGCCAGATCGAGCGTCGCAAGCTGCACGGCCTGATCGAGCGGCGCTTCGGGCTCGATCCCGGCAGCGCCGACCGGCTGATCGCGCAAGGCATGCTGGCGGAGGGCGACGCGGTCGATCTCTATCGCTTCACCAGCGTCATCATGCGCGAGGTCGACGAAGCCGGCCGCCTGCGCATCGTCGAGATGATGTGGGAGCTGGTCTACGCCGACGGCAAGGTCACCGAATTCGAGGACAATGTGGTCTGGCGCGCCTCGGAGCTGCTCGGCATCTCCACGCATGACCGCCTCGACCTCAAGCACCGGGTGGCGGCGCGCAAGTCCGGCGCCCCGGCTTGAACCGCGTCGCTCCGGGTGGAACCGACTTCATGCGGAGATGAACAAACTTTAATTTTGTTCCGGACACCCCCGTTCATGTAAATCCATGTGAATCCGAGGCTATTGCCGCAATCCAGCGCAAGGCCATGCATCGCGGTGTCTTGCATGTTCCCGTCCCACTATGCTCTCGTCCGCCGCAATTGGATGATGTGCGAATTGTGATCGAAGAGCAGGGATCGTGGGTGAACGTGTCACGCTCGTAACGGGTGCCTCTGCCGGAATCGGCAGCGAATTGGCGCGCGTGTTTGCCGCGAACGGGCACCGGCTCGTATTGACGGCCCGGCGCGAAGACCGGCTCGAGGCGCTGGCGCAGGAGATCGCCGCCAAGGGCGGCCCGGCGCCGCTGGTGATCCCCTGTGACCTCACCTCCCCCGACGCCGGCGCGACCATCGAGGCTGCGCTGTCGGCTGCCGGCCTGGAGCTGCAATATCTCGTCAACAACGCCGGCTTCGGCCTGTTCGGCAAGGCGGTGCAGCTCGACCGCACCGAGCAGCTCGACATGATCTCGGTGAACGTCCGCGCCCTGACCGAGCTGTCGCTGCGCTTTTCCGACCAGTTGATCCGCAACAAGGGCGGCATCCTCAATCTGGGATCGGTGGCCGGGTTCCTGCCGGGGCCTGGCATGGCGGTCTATTACGCCTCGAAGGCCTATGTGATCTCGTTCACCGAGGCGCTGCGCAAGGAGCTGGCGCCGCATAGCGTCCGGGTCACGGTGCTGTGTCCCGGTCCGGTGCCGTCGGAATTCCAGGACCGCGCCGGCTTCAAGCCGGGCGTGGATTCGGTGATCCTCAACGTCTCGCCCAAGGCCGTGGCGGAAGCCGGCTATCGCGGCCTGATGGCCGACAAGCGCGTGGTGCTGCCCGGGCTCGGCATCAAGATCGTGCCGTTCATGCTGCGCTGGTTCCCGCGCGGCTTCATCCTCGCCGCGGTCGGCCGGCTGCAGCTGAAGCGGACCTGATCGCGCTGGCCCGGCGCTTGCTTTGCAATGTGCGCTCGCTCACGCGCCGTTAACCTTTGCTTAGCTATGATCGCCAGGTGATGCTCAGGCAAGACCCTTCGCTCCATCCGAACGGGACCCAGGCGGACGTTCGGCATCTCTACTCGAAGCTGGCCCCGGCGGCTGCGCCGCAGCGGCCCGTCCTCATCATCCTGCATCAGGAAACATCGAGCCCTGGCCGCGTGGGCAACGCCCTGCGCGCCCGCGGCTATCCGCTCGACATCCGCCGGCCGCGGTTCGGTGATCCGCTGCCGGAGACGCTCGATGGGCATGCGGGTGCCGTTATTTTCGGCGGTCCGATGAGCGCGAACGATCCGGACGACTTCGTCCGCCGCGAGATCGACTGGATCGAGGTGCCGCTGCGGGAGCAGCGTCCGTTTCTCGGGATCTGCCTGGGCGCGCAGATGCTGGCGATCCAGCTCGGCGCCCCCGTTGCGCCGCATCCAGAGGGACGCGCCGAGATCGGCTATTATCCAATCCGCCCGACCCGGGCCGGGCGCAGGCTTTGCCCGCATTGGCCTGATCACGTCTATCATTGGCACCGCGAGGGCTTCGACCTGCCCGATGGCGCCGAGCTGCTCGCCGAGGGCGGCGACTTTCCGGTGCAGGCCTATCAATACCAGAACGCCACCGGGCTGCAGTTCCACCCCGACGTGACCTACGCGATGATGTGCCGCTGGACCACCCGCGGTCATGCCCGGCTGGACACCCCGGGCGCCCGTCTGCGCCACCATCATTTCGAGGGTCGCGCCGTGCATGATGCCGCCGAGCGGGCCTGGCTGGCACATTTTCTGGATGGCTGGCTGGCGCGCGAGCCGGCGGCTGCGATGGCCGAGGCGGCGGAGTAGGATCGGCGTCCTGGTCAGTCCAGTGGCTTGGAATGTTCAGACTTCAGCCCGGCTTCGCCAAGAGGCTACGCCGGGCGCCACGCGTAGCCTGAAAGGCGAAGCGTGGTGGAGCCAGGCGGGATCGAACCGCCGACCTCGTCATTGCGAACGACGCGCTCTCCCAGCTGAGCTATGGCCCCGTAACACGACCGCTTTGATGTTGGGAACAGGCGGCCGGCAGATCGGGCGCCATTTACAGTCGGTGCCCTGGTCAAGTCAAGAACGGTCACATCGCCTGTTAGCCTTGACGGGCACCTTCCCTTGTTTGCGCGGGAGGGAACAGATATCTAACCGGGTGATATCTCGTTCCAGGAACCCCGGATGATACGCCTCTTAGACTTCGTTGACTGGCTTCTCGGCCTGTACGTGTTCATCCTGGTCGTTGCGGCAATCATGTCCTGGCTGGTCGCGTTCAGCGTCATCAACGTCCGGAACGACTTGGTCCGACAGGTGCTTTACACGCTTGATGCTCTGACAGAGCCCGCGCTCCGACAGATTCGGCGCTTCGTGCCTCCTGCCGGAGCGTTGGACCTTTCGTTTCTCGTTCTCTTCATCCTCATCCAGTTCATCCGGTTCGTGATCATCCCGGCGCTTCAGGGTCTGTTTGTCTAGCGCCTGCACGCACTGACGTAGACGCGCGGGATTCAAGGGTGCTGCTTGCGTCAACTCAGGTCTGCTGCTGATTCGGATCGAGGGTCCCTATCGATGGTCCCTTGGCGATGTTCGAAGGGCGGCGTCACCCTCGCATTGCGGGTGACCCCACGCGGCGGCCGGGACGCCGTCGATGGCGTCGAGACGCTGTCCGACGGCCGCGATGTGCTGAAGGTCCGGGTGCGCGCGATCGCCGATGGCGGCGAGGCGAATCGCGCCGTGACCGAGCTGCTGGCCAAGGCGATCGGCGTCACCAAGGCCTCGGTGCGAATCACCTCTGGCGCGACGTCACGGCTGAAACAGGTCGCCATCGACGGCGATCCATCGGCGCTCGATCAGGTCTTGCGCGACCTCACCGCAGCCCATAAGCCGACCCGGAAACAACGAGAATAGACGCAAGAAGCGCGAGCCGAGGCCTTTCGGCTTCGCAAGCGGCGATTTTCACCCTCCCCTGGAGGGGGAGGGTGGGAGCACGCGGCCAGCATCTTGCTCGATGAACAGCCTTTGAACCGAGGATAGAGCAAAATGACCGCGATCATCATCGACGGAAAGATCATTGCAGCCGACCTGCGCGCGCAGGTCGCCCGTGAGGTCGAGCGGGTCAAGCGCGACCATGGCCTGACACCAGGCCTTGCCGTGGTGCTGGTCGGCAACGATCCGGCCTCCGAGGTCTATGTCCGCAGCAAGCACACCCAGACCCAGGCTGCCGGCATGGCCTCGTTCGAGCACAAGCTGCCCGCCGACGTCTCGCAGGACGCGCTGCTGGCCTTGATCGGCAAGCTCAACCGCGATCCCGCCGTGCACGGCATCCTGGTGCAACTGCCGCTGCCGAAGGGGCTGGAGACCGAGGCCGTCATCAACGCCATCGATCCGGCCAAGGACGTCGACGGTCTGCATCCGCACAATGCCGGCCGTCTCGCCGGCGGCCGGCCGGCGCTGGCGCCGTGCACGCCGCTCGGCTGCATCATCCTCAGCAAGACCGTGCACGGCTCGCTCGAGGGCCTGAACGCGATCGTGATCGGCCGCTCCAACCTGGTCGGCCGTCCGCTGGTGCAGCTGCTCCTCAACGAGAACGCCACGGTGACGATCGCGCATTCGCGCTCGCGCGACCTGCCGGCGCTCACTGCGCGCGCCGATCTGGTCTATGCCGCCGTCGGGCGCCCGGAGATGGTGAAACGCGACTGGATCAAGCCCGGCGCGACCGTGATCGACGTCGGCATCAACCGTATCCCAACAGCTGACGGCAAGACGAAGCTGGTCGGCGACGTCGCCTATGCAGAAGTGGCGGAGGTCGCCGGCGCGATCACGCCGGTGCCCGGCGGCGTCGGCCAGATGACGGTCGCGTGCCTCTTGGTCAACACACTGCGCGCCGCCTGCGCCATTGCCGGGCTGCCGAAGCCGGCGGTGTAACCACCTGCGTCATTCCGGGTTCAGCCGCTGCGCGGCTGCCCCGGAATGACGTCAATTGTTTTCACTTCTTCGCGGCCTTGGCGCGCGCGATGCCCTCGGCGATCAGCTGGTGGGCGTCGTCGGCATTGCCCCAACGTAGCACCTTCACCCACTTGCCGGGCTCGAGATCCTTGTAGTGCTCGTAGAAGTGCTGGATCTGCTGCAGCGTAATGTCCGGCAGGTCCGAATAGGTGCGGACCTTGTCATAGCGCTGGGTCAGCTTCGAGGACGGCACCGCGATGATCTTCTCATCGCCGCCAGCCTCGTCCTCCATCAGCAGCACGCCGACCGGGCGCACGCTCATGACCGCGCCGGGCACGATCGCGCGCGTGTTGGCCACCAGCACGTCGCAGGGATCGCCGTCGTTGGACAGCGTGTGCGGGATGAAGCCGTAATTGCCGGGGTAGCGCATCGCCGTATAGAGGAAGCGGTCGACGAACAGCGTGCCGGCTTCCTTGTCGAGCTCGTACTTGATCGGCTCGCCGCCGACCGGCACTTCGATGACGACGTTGACCTCGCGCGGCGGATCTTTCCCGATCGGGATGGCGTCGATGCGCATGGATGCTCCGTAGAACTTGAACGTTTCAGGGTCGGACGCCCGTGGAATGAGCGCTGGCATTCGCAGTCGCAAAAAAATCGCGGCTGCGCAACAGCTACCTCAGGCCAACACTTTCAGTTCAATTCGAGGGCGCGTTAACGCCTAACGCGCCCAGAGCACAGCCGGTCCAGGCTCAGTTGGTCCAGGCAAAGGCGACCTTGTCGAGCGACTTCGGCCCGAAGCGCTCCGACGACCGCGCGACCATGCGGCCGCCCAATGCGCGGTAGAACTCGGTGGCGGGATCGTTGTCGGACAACGCCCACACCACCATGCTCTTCAGGCCGCTCTGCGCGAGGTCGCGCTTGGCGGACTGAAAGAGCCGGCGACCGAACCCCAGCCCCTGAAATTCCGGTCGCAGATAAAGCTCGTAGACTTCTCCGTCAAAATGCAGGCTGCGGGCGCGATTGCGGCCGTAGTTCGCATAGCCTGCGACCTTGTCGTTGAACACCAGCACGCTGACGCGGCTGCCTTTGCGGATCGCGCTGTCCCACCATTGGGGGCCGCGCCGGTTGATCAGCTTCTCCAGCTCTGCGCCAGGGATGATCCCCTGGTAGGCGGAACGCCAGGCTTCATCATGGGCTGACGCCACCGCAGCCGCATCTGCAGCCTTGGCCGGACGGACTTCGATCAGGGTTGTGCTCATGACGAGATCAAAGCAAGTCGGCGGTCCGCCTTCAAGGTGCCACGTTAAAGATCGGTTAACCTGTGGACTTTCGGCATCACCGTGGCGGAAAGCTGTGCCGAAAAGGGACAATTTCGCAACATTGTCGGGCACCGGTGGTGTCCTGTCACCGCTGTTTCATACGTCGCGGGAAAAACTGCATCTGACCGGCCGCGGCGTGGGCTAGTGTGGCGCAAGCTCAACATCTTCTCGTTCGGCTGAATGGTGCTGCTTCGCTGCGTCTCATGGTTGCTCGCACTGCTCGTCCTGTCGGCAGCCGACGCAACGGCACAGCCGTTCGGTCCCGCGTCGCCCGAAGCCGAGCCGGCGCGCCGGCAGCAATGGCTGATACCGTCCATCAAGACCGAAATTCCCGCGCATGCGATCCTCTATCGGCCTGCCGGCCACGGGCCGTTTCCGCTGGCCGTGATCGCGCATGCCTCGACGCAGAATCCGCTGTGGCGGGCACAGCTGCCGCAGCCCACCTACACGGCGCTGGCGCGTCTCCTGGTGGGGCGGGGCTATGCCGTGCTGGTCCCGGAGCGGCTCGGGCACGGCCGCACGGGCGGTCCCTACGTCGAAGACCAGGGCGGCTGCGCCGACGCGGACTATGAGAAAGCAGGACGCGCAACGGCGGCGCAGATTTTGCGCGCGCTCGCGGACATGCGCGAGCAGCCGTTTGCCGCAAAGGGCGGCGCCGTCATCATCGGCCATTCGGCCGGCGGCTGGGGCGCGCTGGCGCTCGCCGATCAGCCGCCGCAGATCGTCTCAGCAATCGTCGTGTTCGCGCCCGGCCGTGGCGGGCATGCCGACGACGTGCCCGGGCGTGTCTGTGCAGAGGCGCGCCTGCTTGATACGGCCCGCGCGTTCGGACGCGGCGCGCGCGTGCCGGTCACGTGGCTTGTTGCGGCCAATGACAGCTACTTTCCACCACCGCTTTCGCGTCGGCTTGCGGATGCCTTCACGTCGGCTGGAGGCCAGGCGGGCTTCAACCTGTTGCCACCTTCCGGCGAGGAGGGGCATTGGATGATCGAGCACGACGACGGCGTGGCTCTGGCGGCGGATTTGCTGTCGAGGGCGCTGACAACGACACGTCGATCGACGCATCCGATGCCGCCGAACTAGCAGGACACGATGACGCTGTATTTCCTGGTCAAATATCTGCACGTGCTCGGCGCCATCGTCATTCTCGGCACCGGCACGGGGATCGCATTCTTCATGCTGATGGCGCATCTGAGTGGCGAGGCCGCGTTCATCGCTCGCACCGCCGGCGTGGTCGTGATCGCCGACATGCTCTTCACATTGTCCGCGGTGTTGCTGCAGCCGGTCACGGGCGGCACGCTGATGTGGCTGTCGTCGACCGCTGTGACTGACGGCTGGCTGCTCACCTCGCTCGCGCTCTACGCGGTCGCCGGGCTGTTCTGGGTGCCGGTGATCTTCATGCAGATCGAGCTACGCGACCTGGCGCGCCTCGCGGACGCCGGCGCCGAGGAGCTGCCGCCGCGCTACTTCATCGTCTTCCGCCGCTGGTTCCTGTGCGGCATCCCCGGTTTCGGCGCGGTCATAGCCATTCTCTGGCTGATGATCGCAAAGCCGTTCTGACGAGACGCGCATGATCACGTCGACCAACCCCCGCATCTTCGTGCTTGGCGCCTCCGGCCTGATCGGACGCTTCATCACCGACGATCTGCGCCAGCGTGGCTGTGCGACGGTCGGTGTGGCGCGCGCGTTCTCGCCATCACAACGCGTGTCGCCGTTCGACATCGAGCTGCCGATCATGGCGCTCGATGCGCCGGCTCTGGCGAGTCTGATCCGCGCCCACGAGATCGATGTCGTCGTCAACTGCCTCGGCGTGCTGCAGGATGGTCCTGGCAGCGACACTACGGCCGTGCATCGTGAGTTCGTCGCGCGTGTGCTCGCAGCGATCACGGCCTGCGGCCGTCGCGTGCGCTTCATTCACATCTCGATCCCCGGCACGGCCGATGAGGATCACACCGCCTTCGCTACGACCAAGCGCGAGGCGGAGCGGCTGATTGCATCCTCAGGCATTCCCTACGCCATCCTGCGCCCGGGCTTCGTGATCGCGCCGTCGGCCTATGGCGGCAGCGCGATGGTCCGCGCGCTCGCGGCGCTTCCGGTCGACCTGCCGGCGAAGGATGCGGCGACACCGTTCCAGCCGGTGGCGGTCGCGGACATCGCCGCGACCATCGCCTGGCTCGCGATGCGGCCGATCGATGACGAGGCGACGCGCGCGGTGAGCTGGGACCTGATGCAGCCCGAGGCGGTGACGCTTGGCGACGTGCTCGGTGCGTTTCGGCGCAGTTTCGGCACAATGGATTGGCCACGCGTTGCCGTGCCCGCGCCGCTGATCAATCTCGGCGCTTTCGCCGGTGACCTATGCAGCCGGCTCGGCTGGATGCCGCCGATGCGCACGACCGCGATCGCCGAATTGCGCAGGGGCGTACGTGGCGATCCGGACCCGTGGATCGCGGCAACCGGCATTACCCCGACGACGCTGGACGACGCCGTGGGCACGCATGGCGCCACCATTCAGGACAAATGGTTCGCACGCCTGTTCCTGATCAAGGCGCTGATCATTGCCGGCTTGGTGTTGTTCTGGGTCGCGTCCGGCAGCATCGCACTGTTGGTCTCGTTCCCCGCGACCACGGCGATCCTGACCACGCGCGGCTGGCCCGGCTGGTTCGCCGTCCCGTTTGCGGCGATCACCAGCATGGTGGACATTTCGGTCGGCGTATTGATCGCGTTCCGCAGAACCGCAGCATTCGGGCTCGCCGCCGGCATCCTTGTCTCGCTCGGCTACATGCTCGGCTGCGCGATCCTCACGCCCGACCTCTGGCTCGAGCCGCTCGGAGCGCTGGTGAAGACGGGACCAGCGATCGTGCTGATGCTGGTCGCGCTGCTCATGATGGACAATCGATGATGACCCACTGGCCCGACGACGACGTGATCCTCTACGACGGCGTCTGCGTGTTCTGCTCCCGCTGGGTGCAGTTCGTGATCGCGCGCGACACCGCAAAGCGCTTCCGCTTCACGCCGATCCAGTCGCCTTACGGCACCCGGCTGGCGCAGGCCTTCGGCATCGATCCCCAGGAGCCCGACACCAATGCGGTGGTGCATGGCGGCAAGGCGCATCTGAAATCCGATGCTGCGCTGACCGTATTGTCGAACCTGCCGGGCTGGGGCTGGACGCGCGCGCTGCGCGCCATCCCCAAGCCGCTGCGCGATGCGGTCTACAGCCTGGTCGCGCGCAACCGCTACCGCATCTTCGGCAAATACGAATCCTGCTTCGTGCCCGATGTCGAGCTCCGGAGGCGGGTGCTGGAGTCGTGATCCGATCCGCGGGTGAGATGCGGGAGCGAGCCAGGAATTGATCGATTTGAACGAATGATATATACGATATAATCTGTTGGATCGATTGATAGCAGCATGAAATTCTCCTCTCCAGACCCTGTTTGGGAGAGTTTTCCATGGCTGCCCCGTCGCATGATCTGATCGCCGATGCGCCCGTTGCCATTCGTCATCGACCTGTCCACGCGCCTGCGACGCCGGCGGCACCGACGCTGCTGCCCGGGCTCGCGCTGTCCGCGGCGCTCGCGGCCGGCGCCTTCGGGCTGCGCTTGGTGCCGGGCCTCGGCCTGTTCAGCCCGATGATAATGGCGATCGTGGCAGGGATGGTGCTGCATAACGTCATCGGCACGCCGGCGCGAGCCAAGCCCGGCGTCGCCTTTTCGATGCGCCGCGTGCTGCGGCTGGCGATCATCCTGCTGGGCCTGCAACTGACGGCCGCCCAGATCATCGAGGTCGGCGCGCGTGGTCTCGCCGTGATCGCGCTGAGCCTCACCGGCACCTTCGTGTTCACGGTGTGGATGGGACGGCTGCTCGGCATCGATCGCAAGCTGGCGGAGCTGATCGCCGCGGGCACCTCGATCTGCGGCGCATCGGCCGTGATCGCGACCAACACGGTCACGCGCGCCCATGACGAGGACGTCGCCTATGCGGTGGCCTGCGTCACGGTGTTCGGCTCGATCGCAATGTTCATCGATCCGCTGCTTCCGGCGCTGCTGCATCTCGACGCGCACGCCTTCGGCCTGTGGAGCGGCGCCTCCATTCACGAGATCGCCCAGGTGGTCGCGGCCGCGTTTCAGCAGGGCCAGCAGGCCGGCGAGTTCGGCACCATCGCCAAGCTGGCCCGCGTGATGCTGCTGGCACCGGTCGTGCTCACCCTCGGCCTGCTGGCAACGCGGCGCGCGCGCCATGGCGGCGAGACCCGGAGCAATGCGCAGCCGCCGCTACCCTGGTTCGTATTCGGCTTCATCGCGCTGGTCGGCCTCAACAGCGTGATCAGCATACCCGCCGAGATGAAGACGGTGATCGTGACGGCAACCACGTTCCTGCTGTCGATGGCGCTGGCCGCGATGGGACTGGAAACGGATTTCGCCAAGCTCAAGGCAAAGGGCCTGCGGCCGCTGGCGCTGGGCCTGCTCGCCTTCCTGTTCATCGCAGGCTTCAGCCTGGCCCTGGTGAAGCTGACCACATAGGACGCACGTGACGCTCGAACAGCTCAGGATCTTCGTGGCGGTCGCGACCCGCGAGCACGTCACCCAGGCGGCCCGCGACCTCAATTTGACCCAGTCGGCGACATCCGCGGCTGTAGCCGCGCTCGAAGCCCGCTACGAGACCAAGCTGTTCGATCGCGTCGGACGCCGCATCGTGCTCACGGCGACCGGGAAGGCGTTTCTCGTCGAAGCAAAGGCGGTGCTGGCGCGCGCGGCCGCCGCCGAGACCGTGCTGAACGATCTCGCCGGCCTGAAGCGGGGGCAGCTGGCGCTGGCGGCCAGCCAGACCATCGCGGGCTATTGGCTGCCGGCCTTCATTCACCGCTTCAATGCCGCGCATCCAGCGATCAAGCTGCAGCTATCGATCGGCAATACCGAGCAGGTTGCGACCCAGGTCCGCGAGGGCTCTGCCGATCTCGGCTTCGTCGAGGGCGATGTCGACGATCCCGTGCTCACGGCCCAGCCGGTCGCGGACGACGACATGGTGCTGGTCGGCCCGATCGATCATCCGCTGTGCCGCGGAAGGTCCGTGACAACCAGCGACCTGAAGACGGCGCGCTGGGTGTTGCGCGAGCAGGGCTCCGGCACGCGCGCCGCGCTCGAAACAGCGCTGGGCCGCTTCGGAATCACTCCGGCCGAGCTCGATGTGGTGTTCGACCTGCCGTCCAACGAGGCCGTGCGCGGCGCCGTCGAAGCCGGCGCCGGCGTCACGGTGCTGTCGCGCCTGGTGGCAATGCGCGCCGTCAAGGCGGGGCTGCTCGCCGTCGCCAACATCGAGCTGCCCAAGCGGCACTTCTACAGCCTGCGCCACAAAGAGCATCACCAGACGCAGGCCGCGCGGGAGTTTCTGCGGATGGTGGGGAAGACGGAATGATTGGGGCACGTCATCGCGAGCGCAGCGAAAGCGATCCAGAAATCCCACCGCGGTGACGGTCTGGAGTGCTTCGCTGTGCTCGCAACGACGGTGGATGTGCTAGCGCCTGGTTAACGACGCCAGAGCTTCCCGCGCCGCGCGCTCGCCGCTGTCGCGCGCGCCATGGGCGGTCGAGAAGAAATCCACGGGCGTCGCCTCGCCGGCGAAGAACAGCCGATCATCAACCGGCGCGGCCAGCACGGCGCGCTTGTCGGCATGTCCGGGCAGTGCATGCGAATAGGCGCCGCGCGCGAACGGGTCGGCGCCCCAGCGGGACTCGGCGAGCGGACGGAGGCTCTTGCGGATGTCGTTGCCGAGCAGGGCCACGATGTCGTCGATCGCCTGCGCCGCCAAGGCCCCCTCGCCCGCCACTTCGATCTCGCGAGCGAAGCTGCCGCCATAAAAACCTTCGATGCAGGGCTGGCCGAACGGGCGCAGCTGGAAGCTGCCGACCCGCGCGGTGTGGCTTCGGCCGCGCATGCCCGAATCCCTCGGCAGGTGCTCCCAACCGTCGAGCGCCAGCGTCACCTTGTTGTCGAGACCGAGCGGCAGGCCAGCGGCGGCTTCGACCTTGCTCGGCAGGGCCGGCCAAAAGCGGAGCACTTCGTCGGCCATGAGACTCGTCGGCACGGTCACGATGACCTTGTCGGCCGTCACCGTGCCCCGCGAGGTCGTCAGGCGGATGCGCGTGTCGCCGTGATCGATCAGGGTCACGTTGCAGCTCATGGCGATCGGCAGGCCCCCGCCATAGGCGGCGACCAGCGCCGCCATAGCCGTGGCGAACGCGCCAGTTCAGCTCGGTGTCCTCATAGGCCTCGAAGTCGAGCAGCGACATCTGGTCGAGCTCGCAGCCGTTGAGATAGGTGCAGATCGCATCGATCATGCCGTTCCAGCGATTGCCGGGCTCCAGGCAGACGCTCGCCGGGGCATCGCGGCCACTCTTGGCGGCCTCTGCGGTGCGCGTAAAGAACGCCTCCAGCGCCCGCAAGAACTCCTCACGCTCGTCGCGTGGAAATGCCGCGTCATAGGCCTGGTCGCGCCAGGGCGGTCGGCTGGTGTCGATCGTGAAAGCAAGCCGCTCGGCGATGCCGACGAAGGAGTTGCGATCAGCCGAATGCAGCCAGCCGCAGCCGAGATCGAAGGTGACGTCAGGCGAAGCCATGATGGTGTGAGCACGGCCGCCGATGCGGTCGCGGGCCTCCAGGACGATGAACGAGACGCCCTTGTCCTGCAGCGCATGTGCCGCGCCGAGGCCCGCGGCACCCGCGCCGATGATGGCGATGTCGATGGAGGATGGGAAAGACATTGGCTCATCCAACTCCGTCGTCATGCCCGGCCTTGTGCCGGGCATCCACGTCGTCCTCGCAAGCCCCAAAACGTGGATGGCCGGGACAAGCCCGGCCATGACGCATTTGAGGATGGAGGGCGGAAATTACGCCACCGCTTCCTTCTGTTTCTCGGCGCGCTTGCGCTCGTTCGGATCGAGATGCTTCTTGCGCAGGCGGATCGACTTCGGCGTAACCTCGACCAGCTCGTCGTCCTCGATATAGGCCAGCGCCTTCTCCAGCGTCATCCGGATCGGCGGCGTCAAACGGACCGCCTCGTCCTTCGACGTGGTGCGGATGTTGGTGAGCTGCTTGCCCTTCAGCACGTTGATCTCGAGATCGTTGTCGCGGGTGTGCTCGCCGACGATCATGCCGCGATAGACCTTCCAGCCCGGCTCGATCATCATCGGGCCGCGGTCCTCCAGCTTGAACATCGCGTAGGCTACCGCCTCGCCCTGGTCGTTGGAGATCAGGACGCCGTTGCGGCGGCCGGCGATCTCGCCCTTGAACGGGGCATAACCGTGAAACAGGCGGTTCATGATCGCGGTACCGCGGGTGTCCGTCAGCAGCTCGCCCTGATAGCCGATCAGACCGCGGGTCGGCGCGTAGAACACCAGCCGCAGGCGGTTGCCGCCGGACGGGCGCATCTCGATCATCTCGGACTTACGCTCGCTCATCTTCTGCACGACGACGCCGGAATGCTCCTCGTCGACGTCGATCACGACCTCCTCGATCGGCTCCAGCCACGCGCCGGTGGCCTCGTCCTTCTGCAGCACCACGCGCGGACGCGACACCGACAGCTCGAAGCCTTCGCGGCGCATGGTCTCGATCAGGATCGCGAGCTGCAATTCGCCGCGGCCCGACACTTCCATGGCGTCCTTGTCGGCGGATTCGACGACGCGCAGCGCGACATTGCCCTCAGCCTCGCGCAGCAGGCGGTCGCGGATCATGCGGCTCGTGACCTTGTCGCCTTCGGTGCCCGCCAGCGGCGAGTTGTTGACGATGAAGGACATCGACACGGTTGGCGGGTCGATCGGCTGCGCCGGGAGCGGAGTCTCGACCGAGGGATCGCAGAACGTGTCGGCGACGGTGCCCTTGGTCAGGCCTGCGATGGCGACGATGTCACCGGCCTCGGCCTCGTCGAGCGGCACGCGCTCGATGCCGCGGAACGCGAGAATTTTGGAAATACGGCCCTGCTCGACGACCTTGCCCTCGGCGTTCAGCACCTTCACGGCCTGGTTGGGCTTGATGCTGCCCGAGGTGATGCGGCCGGTGATGATGCGCCCCAGGAAGTTGTTGGCCTCCAAGATGGTGCCGATCATGCGGAACGGCCCCTCCTCGACCGACGGCGCCGGCACATGGCGCAGCACCAGGTCGAACAGCGGCTGCATCCCGGCGTCCTTCGGACCTTCCGGGCTCTCGGCCATCCAACCCTGCTTGGCCGACCCGTACAGGATCGGGAAGTCGAGCTGCTCCTCGGACGCGTCGAGTGCGGCGAACAGGTCGAACACCTCGTTGATGACCTCGGTCGGACGGGCGTCGGGACGGTCGACCTTGTTGATGACGACGATCGGCTTGAGGCCGACCTTGAGCGCCTTGGAGACCACGAACTTGGTCTGCGGCAGCGGGCCCTCGGCGGCGTCGACCAGCACCAGGGCGCCGTCCACCATGTTCAGGATGCGCTCGACCTCGCCGCCGAAATCGGCGTGGCCGGGGGTGTCGACGATGTTGATGCGGGTGTCCTTCCACTGCACCGAGGCGGCCTTGGCCAGGATGGTGATGCCGCGCTCGCGCTCCAGGTCGTTCGAGTCCATGGCGCGCTCGGCAACCTTCTGGTTCTCGCGGAAGGTACCCGACTGCTGCAGGAGACGGTCAACCAGGGTGGTCTTGCCGTGGTCGACGTGGGCGATGATGGCGATGTTGCGAAGATTCATGGTCAGTGTCTTCTAAGCTTTCTCAAGAGCCCGTGCTCTGTCCCCGGCGGGGCGCGCGCTTTGTTATAGTCGAATCAAGCTGTTAGCTTTACGACGCGCGCTCGCGAAACTCGTTCGGCGGCAGGGGCCGGCAGCCCCAAATAGGAAGCCCGGCCAATCGACCGGGCAGACCTCACGCGTTGCGGCGCAATATAGGCAGAAAATGCCAAAAAACAATGACTGCTTTCAGGAACGAGGAGCGGTTTCCGAGCGGCTGGCTAACGCCTCCGCGACCGCACGCTTCCGGGCGGCGCGGTAGAAGACGAGACCAACCACTCCGACCGGCAATCCCACGAGGACCAGCGCCGACAGCCGTCGGCTGCGCCTATGCGCGGAAAGAAAAAAACGCTTGCGGCTCAGCCCGTCGCGGCCTGCTCGGTCGGATAGACGCCGCGCAGAACCTCCTCGAAATGGGTCTTCACGGCTTCGTTGCACAGGCAGGAGCGGCGCTTCAGCGCGTCGAAGTCGCGCACCATGAAGGCGCCGCGGCGGGTTTCGAGAATGCCCTCGGCTCGGAAGGTCTGCACGACCCGGCTGACATAGCTGCGGCCGACGCCGAGCAGCGTCGCCAGCTGCTCATGCGTCAGCGGCACGATCGGCTCGCCGTCGGTGCGGTCCATCGCGGCCACGATCCACTTCGCCGTCCGCTGCTCGATCGAATGAATCGCGTTGCAGGCGGTCGACTGGAACATCTGCGCCAGCATGCAATCGGCGTAGCGCGCGAACACGTTGCGGAGCGTCTTGGATTGCAGCTTGGCGGCCGCCAGGCGGGACAGTGGCAGCCGTGCAAACGGGCCGCCGAACTTGACGACGATCCGCGTATAGGCCGGCAGGAAGCCCTCGCTGACGATGCCGCCGACGGCGCCCTCGCGGCCGACCAAGATGGTCTCGACGTCGCGGCCGTCCTCATTGGGGACGAGATAGGACGTGAGCGCCGGCCCACAGGGAAAATGCACGATCTGCACGTCGTCCCCGGGACTGTAGAGCAGATCGTTCGGCGTTGCCTCGTCCTCCACCAGATACGGCGAAATCAGCGCGTAGTCGGCCGGACTCAGCCGCAGCAGCAGGTTGTTGTGGGGCCGCTCCCGGTTCAGCGTGGTCACACCCTGGCTCAGCATCGTCTTCCCCTGCGCGCAACGCATGTGCGTGATTCGTGCTCCTTGTGTTCACAAGTGCACCGACACAGGAACTCTGATATGCTGCCTTGGTTCCAGGAACCCGCCAGCGCACTCAAGAGGAGACGCCGGCTGCGGCGCCCATCCCTCATCCTGGAACCCGCAGATCCCATGACCAGCTCGCAATCAGGCGTGCCCGAGCTTTATCAACATGTGCTGGTCGTCGAAGACGACCCCATCATTGCGCTCGGATTGGAAGACACGATCACCGACCTCGGCGTTCCCGACATCAGGATCGCAGCCGACGTCGCGACCGCGCTCGCCATGATCGCGGAGCGCGCCCCGCAATTCGCATTGCTCGATGTCGGCCTGGTCCGCGAAAAGAGCTTTGCGATTGCCGAGCGGCTGACGGCGCTCGGCATTCCCTTCGCCTTCTCCACCGGCTATGGCGCCGACCGCGTGCCGGCCGCGTTCGCCGACCGGCCACGGCTGCCGAAGCCTTGCCCGACCGACGCGCTGGAGGCGGTGCTGCGCCGACGCGACTAGTTGCCGTCGCAGCACGCGATCGTCTTGCCGCCGAACAACGAGACCTCAGCCGAGCTTCGGATCGAGCGTGGTCGACCACAGCGCGACGTCGGCGCGATCGCGCAGGGTCACGGTCATCTGGCCCGTGGCGCCCTCGATCTTGACGTGCCCGAAGAACTGCATGCCGGCCGATGGCGGCAGGTTCTGCTTATCGAGGCCCGGCGCCTTGATGAAGCGCACCTCGGGGCCGAAGGTGTTGTCGAGCTCGTTCGGACCGAACGTGCCGGCATGCAGCGGACCGGAGACGAACTCCCAGAATGGCTCGAAGTCCTGAAACTGCGCCTTGTTCGGATCGTAATAGTGCGCGGCCGCGTAGTGCACGTCCGCCGTCAGCCACACCGTGTTCTGGATCGGCGCCGTCTTGATGAAGCGCAGGATCTCGGCAATCTCGAGCTCGCGGCCGCGCGCCGGGCCGTCACCCTGGGCGATGGCTTCCGAGCCCTTCTTGTTGGCCGCGTCGTCATAGACGATGATGCTGAGCGGCATGTCGGAGGCGATCACCTTCCAGGTCGCGCGCGAATTGAGCAGCGCCTGCTTCAGCCAGCGCATCTGCTCCGGCCCGATGAAGTAGGACGCCGGACCATATTTGTCCTCGAGATTGGGACCGTTGGCGCCGCGGTAGCTGCGCTCGTCGAGCACGAACACGTCGAGATGCGGGCCGTAATTGATGGTGCGATAGACGCGTCCCGGCTCGATGATGCTCTCGCGCATGGGATACATCTCGTGAAAGGCGCGCGCCGCGCGGGCCGCGAGCAGCTGGATGTTGCGCTCCTTGTAGCTGGCCGGCAGCTCCTTGGAGGCCGACCAGTTGTTGGTGACCTCATGATCGTCCCACTGCACGAAGATCGGCACTTCGGCATTGAAGGCGCGGACGTTCTCGTCGAGGAAATTGTATTTGTGAGCGGCACGGAACTCGTCGAGCGTTTCGGCGACCTTCGCCTTCTCTTCCACGGTGAGGTTCTTCCACACCTTGTTGTCCGGCAGCTTCACCTCGGACTTGATCGGGCCATCGGCATAGATGGTGTCGCCGGAATGCAGGAAGAAGTCCGGGCGGTGCTTCTTCATCGTCGAGAAGGTGAACATGCCGCCATCATCGGGATTGATGCCCCAGCCCTGCCCCGCCACGTCGCCGCCCCAGACGAACGAGACGTCACGCTTGTTGCCTGGCGCGGTGCGGAAGCGGCCGGCCACGGCCTCGCTTTCGACCGCGGTATGCGACAGGTCGCGGAACTTGACACGATAGAAAATGTCCTGGCCGCTCGGAAGGCCGTCGATCAGCATCTTGGCCGTGAAGTCGCTTTCCGGAAGCGCGGCGATCGGTGGCAGCGCTCGCGCGTCCTTGAACGACTCGGTGGTCGCCACCTCGACCAGCATCTGCGACGGCCGATCGGCACGCGCCCAGACCACGCCGCCATCCATGCCAACGTCGCCGGACTGCACGCCATGCGTGATCTGCGGCCGGTCGGCGGCGCGGCTCAGATAGGGCATCGCCAGCGTCGTGACGCCGGCTGCGGCGGCTGTCGACAGGAAGCGGCGGCGGGACAGGGCTGTGCGCGGTCGAGGAATGCGAAGCGTCATGCGGATCTCCTGGTCGGATCGCGCGCGGGAGCAGGCGCGAGCCACGGCCCGGCAGACCTAGAAAAGATTGATGACGCTGGAATTACACGCGGCGTCTTGGGCAGCGCGCGACACCGCCGCAGGGGGAGCGTGAGCCGACCTCAGGTGCCGGCGGCACGCAACTGCGCGCCGGTGCGCTGCAGATTGGCGGGCATGCTCATCAGGATGAGCTTGCGATCGGCCACCGCGTTGTGGAACTGCTCGAGCGCGATATTGAAGGCAGTCAGCGCCGCGTGCTCGATCGCGCCGTCCTCGAAGCAGGTCAGCGTGTTGCGCAAGATCTCGTCGGCCTCGGCCTGGAGCTGATCGAGCTCCTCGGTCGAATCGCACTTGCGCGCGATCGTGATCATCTCCAGCAGACGATCGCGCAGCGAGGTGTTGATGGTGCGTTCGTCGCGCTTGAGATAGCCGGCGAACCACGCGCCGGCCGAGCCCATCGCCGAAAGCGCCATCAGGCTCCACCAGATGTAGTCGCTGTAGCGGTCGAGGAAGGTCTTCTCCTCGCCGTCGACGAAGGCCGCCGCGCCGGGATGGACGGGGATCGCGGCGTCCTTGTCGGTGTCCGGCGTCTCGATCTTGGCGGCAAGCGGAAATTCCGACATCAGCTGCTGGCGCACCGAGAACAGCTGATGCGTGAACGTCGAGACCGTCGATTCGGCGAGGCCCTTGCGTGCCACGATGTGGTGATTGAAGCTGATCGTCTTCACTTCATCTTCAGGGCGATCGGGCGCCCCGCCGAACGCGCCGGCCGGAATCTCGGTGGCCTCGTATTCGGGATGGTTCTGTGCGATGGCTCCGGCGGAATCGATGGCCAGGAAGGTGGGGGGGCCGCCCTCCTTGGTAGCGGCGGCGATCGCATCCGCCGTGATCTTGCTGTTGATGGGACCGGCCGCCAGATAGACATCGGCCCTCTGGCTTCGGACCGCTTCGGCGGCCTCGGTGATCGGGAATTGGACGATCTCGACCTTGCCGGGGTCGACGCCATATTGGCGCAGGATGACCTTCAGCAGGTTCGCGTTCGCCGGCGTCCGGCCGATGATGCCGACTTTGTGGCCCGCGAGCTGCGAGATCTTCGTGATCTTGGCGCCACCCTTGCGGCTCTTGCCCTTGCCGGACGAGGGCACCCAGAGGACGACGACGTTCTTGCGCAGCGTCGCTACCGCCTGTGCGTTCTTTGGGACCTCGAGGTCGCCCCGCACGATCGCAAGGTCGACCTTGGCGGCGGCCAGCGCCTGCGCGCTCTCGGCGGCGCCCTCGGTCGGAACCGGCCGCAGCCTGACGGAGGCGTGCGACTGGGAAAAGGCCTGGGTCAGGGCCTGGACGACCTTGAGGTCGTCGCTGTTGGGCGGACCGACCGCGATCTTGAGCACCACGGGACGCATCGCAAAATAATAGGCACCCGTCAAAGCGCCGACGACCGCGAGGATCCCGGCGATGACGATGAACACGGCAGGGCGCATCCGTGAGCGCTGCGCTGGCGTGGTCTGAGTATCTACCAGATTCCGTCCTCCGGTGGTCCCAGGCCGGGCGACGTCACCGGCGGCTTCGTCTGGCCACGTCGTCCTTCGATAGAGCTGAACTGTAGCAAATTTCTTGTCCGCCCGGGGTGACATCTGCGTCATGGTTACCACCGCACCAGTCCACCGCAGGATCGGGGCAGTTCCGAGCCCCTCCGGCATGGCGCCTGTGACAAGGCTCTGATCGGGATGCGTTTTCGGCTAGTCTTGGCAACCGGACACCGGCGCGATCCAGCCGGAGGTAGCCCCGCAATCGCCCGGACGCTGCCACGTGTCCGGTCGATTGCACCACAAGAGGAGATCGAGATGCCGCAACGATTGTCGGCGGAGGCACGCGCCACCGCCCTGCGGGAGCTTCCCGACTGGTCCGAGGCTCAGGGTCGTGAGGCCATCGCCCGCACGTTCACATTCACAGACTTCAACGAAGCCTTCGGCTTCATGACCCGCGTCGCCCTGGTCGCTGAAAAGGCTGACCATCATCCCGAGTGGCGCAACGTCTACCGCACCGTCGAGGTGGTCCTCACGACCCATGACGCAGGCGGCGTGACCATGCGCGACATCGAGCTCGCCAAGGCGATGAATGCGATCGCCGCGACGATGCGCGGCTGAGGCCTTGGCGACGACGGCACGCGCCTTGCGGCCGGCGTCGCCATCACCACATCCGAGGGCGAGGACCGCGCCTCCAGCGCCGTCTGGAACCGGAGATCGGACATCATGTCGGATGCGACCGACTACAACGTTGGCTTCGAGCCCGCGGAGCGGCTGGCCCGGGATCGCGAGACCCTTCGCCGCCGTTTCTGGATCAAGTTCAAGAAGGTTGTCGCGCGGTTGCCGTTCGCCGAGGAGCTGCTTGCGGCGTATTACTGCGCCTTCGACAAGGAGACGCCGCGGCACGTCCAGGTCGCCCTGCTCGGCGCCATCGCCTACTTCGTCGTGCCGTTCGACTTCATGCCTGACGTGTTGCCCATCCTCGGCTTCACCGACGACGCGGCGGTGCTCGCCACCGCCATCCGCATGGTCGCCTCGAACATCACGCCCGACCATCATGCCGCGGCCCGCGCCGTACTCGCGCGGCTGGCGGCAGACAAGAACGCTGACGTCGCGAAGGACGGCGAGAATATCGGCTGACGGCGGCTCGGGCCGGCAAGCCGGGTTCCCGCAGTCAGCGCCTCGGAACGGCACAACAGCATACAACAGCAAAAGCCCCGCGTTCGCGGGGCTTTTCTCCTGATGGGACCTCGTCAAACGCTACGAGCTCAGCGCTGGCCACGCGCCTGGGCGCGGGCGCTGCCGGTCTTCTCGGCCTCCCAGGCCTGGTACTGCTTGAACAGCGCCTCGCGGTCGGCCTCGCTCGGCATCGCCCTGCCGGCGCTGCTCTGCTTCAGGAAGTCATCGAAGCGGTCGCGCTGTGCGCCTTCCATGGCATGGCTCTCCAGCCATTTGCTCGCGGACGGCAGCCGCTGCCAGCCGGCCAGCGGCGCCGACAGCGAGACCTCCTTCCACTTCGGATGGAACGGCGGATTCTGGAACGCCGGGAATTTGGTGAAGAAGGCATCGACGAAGGTCGCGAGCTTGCGATAGCGGTCGGTGTTCGGCGCCCAATTATAGGCGGCGAGCACGGCCGGCACCGCGATCGTGTCGACCTTCTCGCCCTCGGCGATCAGGTTCGGATAGTCCTTCGCGGTCAGGGTCGCCGGCAGGTAGTCGGTCTGCAGCGGTCGATCGTAATCGACGTTGACGAGATGGAAGCGCCCGTCGTTGACGAAGGTGCTGACCGACTTGTAGGGCTTGCCGCCGACCACGATGACGGCATCGAGCTCGCCGCGCTTCAGCTTCTCCATCGCGATGCGCTGCTCGATATAGGCGAAGTTGGCGCGCAGGCCCAACCGCTCGAACACCGTCAGCGCCGTGACGAAGGTGCCGCCATTCGGCAGGTCGACGCTGACCCGGCGGCCTTCGAGGTCACGCAGCGTGCGCACCGCGCGTGGCGCGATGACCTGCATCTCCTCGTTGTAGAGCTTGGTGACGTAGGTGAACTGCCGCTTGATGTCCTTGGCGAAGCCCTTGCGCTCGAGATAGTCGAGCGTGTCGGCTCGGACGATGCCGAGATCGACACCCTGCAGGAACAGGATGTCGGCCACGCTCTGGACCGAGCCGCGGCCGACGATCGGCAAGACGCGCAGATTGTTGCCGTCATCGAGCAGCGAGGCCAGGTCGGCGCCGAACTGCACATAGGTGCCGCCGATGGTGCCGGTGATGAGCGTCACCGTGTTGGCGTTCAGCGCCTGCTTGGTCTGCACCGAGCCGAACTGGAAGATCGCCTTGAGGCTGTCGCTCACCTTGGCGGGGTCGAACTCGCCTTCCTCGGCGTGGGCAGCAAAGCCGCACGCTATCATCATCATTGCGGCTACGGCCGCTCCAACAACACGTCGCATCTGTCCCCCTCGATGTAAGGTTGGCACATGTTTACGAGCCGGAACGCGGGCAGCACCAAGTCTCGCCTGGCGTCGCCCATGAACGGACTCGAAAATCACGCGTGAAACAAAAAAATGAAACGGGTCGGCATCGCTGCCGTCACGAGCGTTCAGTTCTGCAACTGATCGAGCCTGCGCTGCGCTTCGGTCGAGCCGAGCTGGGCGGCGCGGCGGTACCAGTTGCGCGCCGCAGCCGGATCGGCATTGATGTTGCGGATGTCCTTCGTTCCCAGCACGTGCGGATCGTAGGTCTGCGCAAGCATCAGCGCCGCGGCCGGTTCTTGCGCCTCGGCGGCGCGCTCCAGCAGCAGTCGCGCCGGCGGGATGTCGCCCGCCGCCAGCAGGCTCTTGGCGCGTTTCATGATGCCCGCGAGCTCGTCGGGATCGAGCCGGCGGACCTGCGCGGGCGGCGGAGCAGCGGTCACGGCGCCGAGGCCGGGCGCGACGATTGCCGATCCGGCGCCCGGCGAATTGATCGAGGATGGCTCCATCGCGCTCGGGGCCGGCGCGGATGGTGCCGTGGCGAAGCTCGGTGGTGCTGCAACCGGCGCGGGCTGCGTCACGCTACGATTCTGCAGCGCTGTCTGGTAGGCGTTGGCGATGTCGTCACGCGTCGGTGCCACGGCTGCCGTCTGCACCGGCGCCGCCGCAGCCGGCGGCTCGGGCGGCAGTCGCGCCGGCTCGTTCAGCTGCATGTCGCGCGCGGTGAGCTGCGTGTTGGTGGCCTGCGGCGGGGCCGTCGGATCCGGCGTGGCGCCGATGATGGAAGCCTTGGCACTGGCGATCAGGTCGCGCGTCGCATCCGAGGTGACAAGCGCGAAGAGCACCGCGACGCCGGCCGCAGCCACCACGGCGAGAAGAATCCGAGACGAGACCGACACGCGGCGGGTCCGCACCGGCCACTGGTCCTCGAAATGCGTGCTGTCGATCTGATTGCCGCTCTCATACTCAGAGAGGAACATCGGCATCGATTCGTCGTTTGGATAGTTGTCCTGGGTCGACCGGCCGAAACGATAGTTCGGTGGGCGCTCCTGAGGGAGTTCATCGGGGAAAGGCCTGAAGTCAGGCTCCGAAGGAGTTCTGTTGTTGAAACGCCCGCGCGTCGTCCGCTCAGCCATGGCCTTCATCCCCATCTCAACTTCACGCAACATACTTTTGGTCCCAAGCCCGTCAGAAGCTCGAGACACGTCACGATTGCCAGAGGCACCCCACTGCCGACAACTAATTGACTAATTGAATCCGACTAAAAGTGGACGAGAGCCGGCATGATTCTGGAAATATTTTGATCTGATTGTGGCAACGCGAGTGCGACATCGCACCGCACCAAATCCAGAAACGTCGAAATAACAACAGCCAAGCCCTACAATTTACCATGCCACAATGTGGCTCGGTTGCGTTAACCAAGAAACGCTCGTTTTCGGATTTTCTGCTTCCGGTTGCGAATCCGTGACGCCGGCGCGGCAGCCCGCAGAACAAATTTGCGGCGCCTCGCAGCGCGAGGATGTCACAGCGACCTCGGGCCGGCTCGAGCAATCCGTCCGCGGAGCAGGCAGGGCTCTGCTCGGTTTGGTTGCGCGGATCAGGGCGAGGCTACCCCGGGGATTTCGCACCCCGGGCGCCTTCATCGCACGTCCTCAGGGGTGCAGGATCACCTTGCCCATCGCCTGGCGGCCGGCGAGCACCTTCAAGGCATCGGCGGTCTGCGCCAGCGGGAAGGTGCGGTCGACATGCGACGACAGCTTGCCCTCTGCGGTCCACCGCACGAGCTTTTCGAGGTTGGCGCGGTTCTTGGCGGGGTTGAGTCGGGTCCAGGCGCCCCAGAACACGCCGCGGATATCGCAGCCCTTCAGCAGCGCGAGGTTCAGCGGCATCTTCGGGATGTCGCCGGCGGCGAAGCCGATCACCAGGAAGCGGCCCTCCCAGGCGATGGAACGCAGCGCCGCCTCGGCGTAGGCACCACCGACGGGATCGAAGATGATGTCGGCGCCCTTGCCGTCGGTGAGCCGCCGCAGCCCCTCCTTGAGATCCTCCTTGGCGTAGTTCAGCGTCAGCGCCGCGCCGTGCTGCCTGGCGAATTCGAGCTTCTCGTCCGAAGAGGCACAGGCGATGACCTTCAACCCCATCAGCTTGCCCAGCTCGCACGCCGCAAGGCCGGTGCCGCCGGCCGCGCCGAGCACGGCCAAGGTCTCGCCCGGCTTCGGACTGGCGCGATCCTCCAGCGCATGCAGCGCAGTGCCGTAGATGATGATGATGCCGGCGGCGCGGTCGAAATCGAGATTGTCCGGAATCTTGACGATCGACGCTGCTGGCAGCGCGATCTTCTCGCGCGCGCCGTTATGGCCGCAGGAGGCGACGACACGGTCGCCGACCTTCAGGTCGGTGACGCCATCGCCAACGCTTTCGATGATACCCGCGACCTCCGCACCCGGCGAGAACGGGAACGGCGGCTTGATCTGGTACTTGCCCTGGATCATCAGGATGTCGAAGAAGTTCAGCGCCGCCGCCTTGATCGCAATCACAGCCTCGCCAGGACCGGCCACCGGATCGGGCACCTCGGTGAGGACGAGATCGTCGGGCTGGCAGAATTGCGAGCAGAGAATGGCTTTCATTGGCGCTCCTTGGTCGTTGGTGCCGGATCGAGGTCCGGCTTTGGGAACGTCATGCCGGATTTGCCGCCGCGCCACAATCATCATGAGGCCGCGGCATGTGCGCGGCGCCGGCCCAAGGACGCGAAGCGCCGGACAATCCAGGTCTGCGGCCTTTGCAAGCGAAGCGTTTAGCCGCTATCCATCGCGACCAAGGATCAGCGATTCCGGGCCATTTTCCAGTCACAATATTGGTGGAACGAAGTCGCGGGGGAACTCAACGTATCATGTTGTTCGGGCGATTGTTGACAACGCTGGTCGGCAGCGTGCTGCTGTTCGGAGCACCGAGCCTCGCTGCGGCACAGAGCGCTGCGCCGAGGGCCGCCGCTCCGCAATCGAAGGCGGCACCGAAATCGGAACCGAAGCCAGCCGTCCCGAATATCGGCGGGGCGGAACCGACGCTGATCGGACAGTTCGGCGGCTGGGGCGCCTATACCGCGATGCCCGGCGGCAAGAAGGTTTGCTTCGCGCTGGCCAAGCCGACATCTTCCAAGACCAACCCGCCCAACCGTCCGCGCGATCCTGCCTATGCCTTCGTGTCGACGCGGCCCTCCGAGAAGGTCTTCAACGAGGTCTCGATCATGATCGGCTATGCGCTGAAGCCCGGATCCGACGCCGCGGTGGAGGTCGGCGGCGCCTCCTACGCCATGTATACCCAGGGCGACGGGCTCTGGATCAAGAACGCCGCCGAGGAAGAGCGGATGGTCGATGCCATGCGCAAGGCGCCCGAGGCGGTGGTCAAGGGCGTCTCGGTCAAGGGCACGGAAACCACCGACGTGTTCTCACTGAAGGGCCTGGCCCAGGCGCTCGACCGCATCGCGCAGGATTGCCGCCGGTAGACGGCAGCCGCCGATACCGCTCGCCGGGCGGGTCGCATTTGCCGGCCGGATCGTTATATATGCCCGCTGAAAGCCTTCGGCCGCCGCGGCCGGGCAGCACTTTGGGCCCATCGACATGGCAACGACTGCCGGGCTGCGCGATTCCTCCGCGCCCCTCGAAAAGACGCCGCTCGAAACCTACGTCCCGCCGGCGAAACCTTCGCTGATCGGCCTGTCGCGCGCGGAGCTGGCGGCCAGGCTCGGCGACATCGGCGTGCCCGAGCGGCAGCAGAAGATGCGGGTGCAGCAACTATGGCACTGGATCTATTTCCGCGGCGCCAGGTCGTTCGACGAGATGACATCCGTGTCGAAGGACACGCGCACCGCGCTTTCCGAACGTTTCACGGTCGAGCGTCCCGAGGTCGTGGCCGAACAGATTTCCAACGACGGCACCCGCAAATGGCTGCTGCGGCTGCCGAGCGGCGACGATCTGCAGAAGGCCCACGAGGTCGAGTGCGTCTACATCCCCGAGACCGATCGCGGCACCTTGTGCGTCTCGTCGCAGGTCGGCTGCACGCTGAACTGCGCGTTCTGCCATACCGGTACGCAGCGGCTGGTCCGCAACCTCACGGCGGGCGAGATCGTGGGCCAGGTCATGGTGGCGCGCGACCGGTTGAACGACTGGGCCGACCGCGAGACCCCGCTCGGCAACCGGCTGATCACCAACATCGTCATGATGGGGATGGGCGAGCCGCTGTACAATTTCGATGCGGTGCGCGACGCGCTGCTGATCGTCTCGGACAACGAGGGCATCGGCATCTCCCGCCGCCGGATCACGCTGTCGACCTCGGGCGTGGTGCCGAACATCAAGCGCGCCGGCGAGGAGATCGGCGTGATGCTGGCGATCTCGCTGCACGCCGTGCGCGACGAGCTGCGCAACGAACTGGTGCCGCTGAATCGCAAATATCCGATCCAAGAGCTGCTGCAGGCCTGCCGCGACTACCCGGGCGCCTCCAACGCGCGGCGCATCACCTTCGAATATGTGATGCTCAAGGGCGTCAACGATTCGCTCGATGACGCCAGGCTGCTGGTCAAGCTGCTCAAGGGCATCCCGGCCAAGATCAATTTGATCCCGTTCAATCCCTGGCCCGGCTCGGCCTATGAGTGCTCGGACTGGGAGCAGATCGAGAAGTTCTCCGAATACGTCTTCAACGCCGGCTACTCCTCGCCGGTGCGCACGCCGCGCGGCCGCGACATCCTCGCCGCCTGCGGCCAGTTGAAGTCGGAGACGGAGAAGCTGTCCGCGCGGGAGCGTCAGGCACTGCGCGCGATGGCGATGACGGATTGATGATTGATCGCGCCTGCATCTCCGAACAAGATCGTCATGCCCGGGGCTTGACCCGGGCACCCATCAATTCATCGACTGAATGGTGGATGGCCGGCTCAAGCCGGCCCATGACGGGCGAAGAAAACGGGGCCTCGCTTGGGTAACACGGGTCTAAAGCCATGGCGCTGATTGGCCGTCTCTTCGTGATCGCTTTCGCCTTTCTCGGCGCGTGCTTCCTCGCGGGGCTGATCGTCGTGACCGCGATCCTGTTTCCGGAGTTCGCCGATCTCGGCAACGGCCCGATCGATCAGGGCGCGTTCGAGGTCATCATCGGCTTCGGCTTCATCTTCGTGTCGGGCTTCGCGCTGATCCCGGCGCTGCTGATCTCACTGATCACCGAGGCGTTCTCGATCCGCAGCGTGGTTGCTTATGCGATCGGCGGCGGGGTGGTCGGCGCAGCCTGCTATCTCGGTCTCGTCCCGTTCGATCCCGAGACCTTCCGCTTCGAAGGCATCGTGCGCCGCCATCTCGAGATCCTGACCGGCGCCGGCATCGTCGGCGGGTTGGTCTATTGGCTGATTGCCGGGCGCAACGCCGGCCGCTGGCGCGAGCCGCCGCCGCGCCTGCCGCCACCGCCACCATTGCCGTCGGGATCGCCACGTTGAGCCGCCGGCCTTTCCATCGCCACCTGCTTTCGCTAAACCGCGCGTCATGAACCGGACTGGCCTCTTCATCGCATTGTCGCTCGCGCTCGTCATCGGCGTGCTGTTCGGCGTCTATCCCGAGCTCGATCTCAAGCTGGCCGCGCTGTTCTACGATCCGCGCACGCGCAGCTTCCCCTTGAAGCTCGACGGCTATGCCGCGTTCGCGCGCGATGCCGCGATGTGGCTCGCCTGGGGCATCGCGCTGCCGTCCATCGTTGCGCTGGTGGTGAAGCTCATCCGTCCCGACCGGCCCCTGCTGGTGAAGGGCCGCACCATGGCGTTCCTGCTGCTGACCTTGTCGCTCTCGGCCGGCGTGCTCACCAATTTCACCTTCAAATCCTATTGGGGCCGGCCGCGCCCGGTTGTCGTGGCCGAGTTCGGCGGCGACATGCAGTTCGTGCCGTGGTGGGATCCGCGCGGCGGCTGCGGCCGCAACTGCTCGTTCTTCTCTGGTGAGGGTGCCACCGCATTCTGGACCCTGGCGCCGGCCGCGCTGACGCCGCCGGCGATCCGGCCCGTCGCCTACGGCGCCGCCGTCCTGTTCGGCCTCGCCACCTCGGTGTTGCGGATGGCCTTCGGCGGCCACTTCCTCACCGACATCGCCGCCGCCGGCCTCGTCACCTTCATCGTGATCTGGCTGCTGCACGGCTACATCTACCGCTGGCCGTCCACCCGCCTCACCGACGCCGGCATCGACGCCGCCCTGACCCGCTTCGCCTGGCCGGGCTTCCGCCTGATGCGCCGGCTGTTCGGCCGCCGTACCGCGGATACCAGCCCCGCGGCCTGAGCGCGGGCCGGTCACCCTCAGTCGCCATTAAAGGCGTGCCCAGCAACGCAAAATCTGTTATTCGCGCCCGAATTTCTGAACGGCGCAGCCACAAACACGGTTGGACTCTCCCATGACCACGATCCTGAAAAGCCTGCCCAAGGGCGAGAAAGTCGGCATCGCCTTTTCCGGCGGCCTCGACACCAGCGCCGCGCTGCTCTGGATGAAGCAGAAGGGCGCGCGTTGCTTTGCCTACACGGCAAATCTCGGGCAGCCCGACGAGTCCGACTACGACGAGATCCCGCGCAAGGCGCTGAGCTTCGGCGGGGAGAAGGCGCGCCTCGTGGATTGCCGCACTCAGCTGGTGCATGAGGGCATCGCCGCGATTCAGTCGGGCGCCTTCCACATCTCGACCGGCGGCATCACCTATTTCAACACCACGCCGCTCGGCCGCGCCGTCACCGGCACCATGCTGGTCGCCGCGATGAAGGAGGACGGCGTCAACATCTGGGGCGACGGCTCGACCTACAAGGGCAACGATATCGAGCGGTTCTACCGCTACGGCCTGCTCACCAATCCCAATCTCAAGATCTACAAGCCCTGGCTCGACCAGCAGTTCATCGACGAGCTCGGGGGCCGCGCCGAGATGTCGGCGTTCCTGACCGCCAACGGCTTCAATTACAAGATGAGCGCCGAGAAGGCGTATTCGACGGACAGCAATCTGCTCGGCGCCACCCACGAGGCCAAGGATCTCGAGAGCCTCAGCAGCGGCATCCGCATCGTCAATCCGATCATGGGCGTGCCGTTCTGGCGCGAGGATTGCGCCGTGAAGCCGGAGACGGTCGTGGTCCGCTTCGAGGAGGGTCAGCCGGTCGCGTTGAACGGGCAGACCTTCAGCGATCCCGTGGCGCTGTTCCTGGAGGCCAACGCGATCGGCGGCCGTCATGGTCTCGGCATGAGCGACCAGATCGAGAACCGCATCATCGAGGCCAAGAGCCGCGGCATCTACGAGGCGCCGGGCATGGCGCTGCTGCACATCGCCTATGAGCGGCTCGTCACCGGCATCCACAACGAGGATACGATCGAGCAGTACCGCATCAGCGGCATGCGCCTCGGTCGCCTGCTCTATCAGGGCCGCTGGTTCGATTCGCAGGCCCTGATGCTGCGCGAGACCGCGCAGCGCTGGGTGGCGCGCGCCGTCACCGGTGAGGTGACCCTGGAGCTGCGCCGCGGCAACGACTACTCGATCCTCAACACCGAGAGCCCCAACCTGACCTACCAGCCGGAGCGGCTGAGCATGGAGAAGGTCGAGGACGCCGCGTTCACGCCTGCCGACCGCATCGGCCAGCTGACGATGCGCAATCTCGACATCACCGACACCCGCACCAAGCTGAAGCTTTATTCGGATACGGGCTTGCTGTCGGGATCGGAAGGCGCGGAGATCTTCCAGCTCGGCCACGACAAGAGCTGAGTTGGAGCTGTCGAGCGCAATCCTCCCCGTCTCCACCGCTGTCGTCCCTGCGAACGCAGGGACCCATATCCACCGACTGACATGGTGAGAGCCGGCTGCGGCTCCAGCCGTCGCAAAACTGGATCCTGTGAGTATGGGTCCCCGCGTTCGCGGGGACGACACCGAACAGGACGAAACGGATTGCCACTTACAAAAATGGCCGGGATCGTTCCCGGCCATTTTCATTTTTAGATCTGACGCAACCTCAGCGCGGCGGTGCCACGCCCGGAGGCGGCGGCGGCAGCGCGGCCTGGCCGCCATTGAGCAGCGGCGTGATGCGGCGGACCGTGACGCGCCGGTTGATGCGGCTCGGCCCCTGCGTCTGCTCCTTCAGATACTGCTCGCCATAGCCCTGCGAGGTCAGATTCTCCGCGGGGACGCCAAACTGCTGCGTCATCAGCGTGGCGACCGATTCGGCTCGGCGGTCCGAGAGCGACAAATTGTCGGTCTCGTTGCCGACCGCGTCGGTGTGGCCTTCGATCAGGAAGACCTCGCGCGGGTTGCGCTGGATCGCCTGGTTGAGGCCGTCGGCGATGACCTGCAGCTTCGCCACCTGGTCGGGACCGATCTCCCACGATCCGGTTTCGAAGGTGATCGTGTTGAGATCGATCGACGGCATCAGCTGGCGCACCGACGGGGAGTAGCGGACCTCGTCCAGCGAGTAGCGGCGCTGGACGCGCTCCACCGGTGGCGCGATCAGCGTGTCGTAGATGACATCCGGCGGCGCCTCCTCGGCGTCGACGATGTAGCGGTTGTAGGGGATGCGGATTTCCGGCGGCGGCAGGTCGACATAGAAGCCGCCGACCGCGGCGGGATCGCGATAGGCGTTGTCGATGATGATGATCTCGCGGCCGCCGATATCGCGGCGGATGCGGCGCAGCAGCCGGCCGTCGGCCGCCGTGACCGTGATGATCTGGCTGCCGTCGGGGCGGATCACCACCGTGCGCATCTCGCCGCGATCCTCCCGCTGCACGCGGATGTCACGCGCGCCGTAGCGGAAGCGCTCGAGCTCGTCGTGACGCACGAAGGACTGGCCGCTCGGATCGCGCACGATGACGCGTCCCGGCTCGTAGATCAGTGTGCGACCGCCCTCCTGGACCTCGCGGCGCTGGCCGCGGAAATCGTCCAGCCGCTGCGGCCCAGCCATCGGCGCGCCCGGCGCGATCGGTGTGAGCTGCTGTGCCGTCGGCGGTGGCGGCGCCGGGATGGGCGCAGTGACCTGCGGCGGCGGCCGATTGGACATGGCCGGGGGTCCGGCGGGCGGCACAGCGCCCGGACCGGCCTGCGGCGCGCCGGCGGGTCCCGGCCCCGGTCCAGCAGCACCGGGACCTGCCGCTGGAGGCGGCGCACCCGGAGCGCCTGGAGGCGTTCCCGGACGTCCGCCGGGCGGCGGGCTGCCGGACGGCGTGCCTTGCTGCGACGGCGTCTGGGTGGCCGCAGGCGCGGGTGGCGCCGGCGGGGTTCCCGGAGCAGGCGCGACCGTCCCGGCCGGCGCGGTGGGAGCACCCCGCGGCGGGGGCCCGCCTTGCGGGGAGCCAGGCGGCGGGCCACCAGCGCCCGGCCGGCCTCCCGGCGCCGGTCCACCCGGAGCGGGAGTCGGCGCGGCGGAAGGCTGCGGCGACGGGCTTGCGGCCGGCGGCGAATGGGGCGGCGTCGCGCCAGCCGGGGGCGGCGGCGTTCCAGGCCGCTGAGTCGGCGCCGCACTTGGAGGCGGAGCTGGAGGCGGAGGCGGAGCAACCACGGGCGGCGAAGGCGGCGTCGGCCGTGATGGTGCCGCAGCGGGCGGCGGCGGAGCAGGCGGAGCCGCCGGACGCGGAGGCTCGCGCACCACGGGCGGCGGAGCCGGCGGATGCGCCGGAGGCGCAGCGGCCGGGGGCGGCGGCGGTGTCGGACGCGGCGGAGGAGCCGCAGGCGGCTCTGCACGCGGCGGCGGCGGTGCGGGGCGCGGTGGCTCCGCACGCGGGGGCGGCGGGGGAGGTGGCGGAGGCGCGGGCCGCGGCGCCGCTGCCGGGGGAGGCGGCGGGGGAGCAGGACGAGGCGGAGCCGCCGCGGGTGGCGGCGGAGCTGCAGGCGGTGCCTGGTGGGGCGGTGCAGCGGCCGGCGGCGGGCCACCCGGCCGCTGCGGCGGGCCTGGCGGTTGACCCTGCGGCGGTTGCTTGGGCCGACCGTCCGGGCCGACCTCGCCGCCGGGGCCGCCTGGACCCTGCGCCATGATCATCGGCGCGCTCTGCGCGCGGGAGCCGGAGCTCATTAGTTGCATCGCCGACAGCGCAGTCGTCGCCAGCAGCAGGACGCGAAGTTTGCTCATGTGTCTTGTTTTCCCGGAACGATCTTTTTCAAGCACGGAGAGATCAACGAGTATGCGTTAGGCCGGATTGTGGCGCAGTTCAAATCCGCAGGCGGATTTATTTCGACGCGAAACCACCCCCGCAGGGCCGCCATTCAGGTTTCATTCAGTCTTGATTTTCAAGGGCTTGGCCCAATCGCCGAAATGCGGGACCGGCGCACGGCCAGCCCCTTCGCAGGCGATCATCATGACCACTCAATCGCGGTCAATCCGTGGCCGGATTGGGCGTGGTCGGGCCGAGCGGCCCTCGGCCGGGGATTTCGTCTGGCGTCTGCCCGGGCAGCTCGCGCGGGGGCGCCGGCGCATCGGGTTCGTACACCGGCGGCGGAATGTCGGGCTGCGGATTGCCGACCGGATCCTCCGGCGGCGGTTCGGCCGGGCGGCCCGGCGTCGCCGGCGGAATCTCTGGCGGTTCGATCGGCATCACATCGCAACCTTTCGATGGTCGCCGAGGTCGGGACGCGTGCCGCTGACGGCGGCCGCCGCCATTTTGACGTAGCGCACGATGGTGCCGGGCGAGTCCCAGAACTCGGCGTCGTCGGGCGTGATCTTCAAAAGGCGGATGTTCGGATCCTCGGCGCTGTCCCACCAGGCCTTGGCCGGCGTCGAGAACAGCTCTCGGATCTTGCCGCGATCGTTGGAAATGGCCGCGGTGCCCGTCAGCGACACGTATTTCTGGCTGCCGGCGTCTGCGAACGACAGGTTGACCTCGGGCGAGCGCGCGATCTCCTCGTCCTTGTGATGCCGCGCGTCAGTGAGAAAGTAGATCATGTTCTCGTCGCGCGCGAGATAGGCGCTCATCGGCCGTGCCCGCAGCCTGTCACCGTCGCGGGTGACCAGCATCGCGAAGCCGATCTTCTTCATCAGGTCCCAAACGCGACCCTGGTCGCGCGCGTCGTCGTTGCTCATGGCCGGCTCCCTCAATGTCAGGGACGACAACGCCGCGTGGGGCGCCGATGTTCCGGACGTATTGGGGACGGCGACAGAATGCCGATTCAGCCGCGCAGCAACAGCGTGTTGCTGCGCGTGCGGCCGCATTCGCGGTAGCCGCGACCGAGCATGTCGGCGAGACAATCGTTCTGCCATTCCTCGCGCGACAGGTGTTCGATGACGACGGCACGCGGCCACAACGCGGCAGGCGCGTCACGGAAGAAGCAGGTCAGCACACGGTCCTCGAAGCCTTCCACGTCGATCTTCAGCGCATCGACCCTGGTCGCTCCGGCCTGTTCGAGGATGGTCTGCAGCCGCAACGACGGGACCTTGAATGCTTCAGCACCCGCCTCTCCGGTCACGATGTGGCTGGCGCCGAGATTGTCGCCATCGGTCTCGATCATCACCTCGCCGTCGCTCTCGCCTGCCGCCGCCGCGACGAGCCTGACCTGGGACAGCGCGGACGCATCGCGATTGAAGCTCAGCCGCGCATGCGTGACCGGATGCGGCTCCACTGCGATCACGAGACCGCCCGGCCCGACGTGACGGGCAAGCGGCAAGGCGAACGTTCCGACATTGGCGCCGACATCCACCACCACGCCGCCCGGCAGAACGTGGCTGCGCAGGAAATCCAGCTCCTCGCGATTGTAGTCGGGATTGAACAGTGCACCGCGCTCGGTCGCACTGACCTGATGGTAGAAGCGGAAATTGGCGCCCTGATAGCCGACGTCGACAGGGCCTGCTCCGAGCATGTTGACGACACGCGTCAACATCGGCCGGAACGCGCCGCGCTTCAGCCCGGAGCCGTGCGCCATGCGGATCACCAGCGCCTGAGCGGCATTCGGAGCGAAGGCACCAAAGGAGGGCGGAGAAGGATCGTTGTCGGGCGTCAAGGTCGCGTCCTGGGCTGAGGGCGACGTGTGATAGCCGGTTTCGCCGCAATCTCCAATGCAGGCGGCGTGGCCGCATTGTGTCGTCACCAGGACCGCGCTGAGGCAACACCGAGCCGCTCAGGCCGCCTTGCGCTGACGCAGGAAGCGGCCGATCAGGCGACGCCGTCCCTTGCGCGGAATGAGATCAATGTCGCTGACGAGCTTGGCGCCGCCCTTGCGCCGCTCGAGCACGATCTTGCGGCTGTGGAAGGCCTCCAGCTCGGCACGATGCGCCACGCTGACGATGGTGGCCTTCGGCAGCTCGCTCGTCACGATCTCCATCATCCGGTCCTGGCTCTTCTCATCGAGCGCGGAGGTGGCTTCATCGAGCACGACGATGTCGGGGCTGTGCAGCAGCAGGCGCGCGAAGGCGAGACGCTGCTTCTCGCCGCCGGAGAGCGTCTGATCCCAGGGCGCGTCCTCCTCGATCTTGTCCTTGAGATGGTCGAGACCGACCTTGTGCAGGGCTTCGCCGACCTGCGCCACGCTCCAATCCTCGGCAGCCCCGGGATAGGCGACGGCCCGGCGCAGGGTGCCCGATGGCACGTAGGGCCGCTGCGGCAGCATGAACAGCTTGCGGTCGGGGTGGAAGTTGATGCTGCCGCCGCCCCACGGCCACAGCCCGGCGATGGCGCGCACGAGCGTGCTCTTGCCGGTGCCGGATTCGCCCGCGACGAGCAGGCGCTCGCCGGGATCGACCACGACCTCGGTCTCGCCGACCACGGCGGTGCCGTCGTCGAGGGTCACCTGCAGATCATTCAGGCTGAGCATCGCGTCGCCGGAGGTCTCGCCGCGCTTGATGCGGCCGATGCCGTCGCCTCTCTCCGCACGCTCCAGCGCATCGAGGGACATCATCAGCGAGGCGATGCGGCGGGCACAGGCATTCCAATCCGCGAGCCGCGGATAGTTGTCGACCAGCCAGCCGAACGCGGTCTGCACGATCGTGAACGCGCTCGCCGCCTGCATCACCTGCCCGAGCGTCATACTGTCGTCGAGAAATTTCGGCGCGCACAGCAGCAGCGGCACGACAGGGGCGATGAGGCTGGAGCCCTGCGACACCAGGGTGGTGCGCATGTGCTGGCCGGCGAGCCGCGCCCATTGCTGCAGCACGTTGCCGAACGTCCGGTCGATGCCGGCGCGCTCTTCGGTCTCGCCGCCGAGCAGGGCGATGCTCTCGCCGTTTTCGCGGACGCGGGTCAGGGTGTAGCGGAAATCGGCCTCGGCCTGGTTCTTGTCCTCGGAGACCTGCACGAAGCGGCGGCCGATCGTCATGATCGAGCCCGAGGCGATGGCGGCGTAGGCGATCGCGGCGATGACCAGAAAGCCGGGAATGGTGATCTCAGTGGCGCCGAGATGCAGCGTCAGCGCGCCGCCGATGGTCCAGAGCACGACGATGAAGGTCGCAGCCGACAGCAGCGCCGAGGTCACGCCGGCGATGAAGTCGACCGGCGAATCGGTCGCGATGCGCAGGTCCTCGGCGATCCGGTATTCCGGATTCTTGTGGTCGCCGCTGACGAGATTGAGCTGATAGTAGCGCCCGCTGGCCAGCCAGCGGGTGACGACGCTGTTGGTCAGCCACGCCCGCCAGCGCCGCTGGATCGACATGCGCGCATAGACCTGGGCGACGCCGAGAATGACGCTGCCGATCGCAAGCGGGAAGAAGATCGCGGTGAGATGAAAGACGGTCGCCGAATCGCGCTTCTCGATAGCGTCGAAGATCGACCGATTCCAGACGTTGATGCCGTACTGAAATCCGACAGTCGCAACGATCAGAAACAGCAGCCCGAGCGTGAACGCCCACGCCAGACGGTCGCCGCTCTTGCCCCAATAGCCGCGGGCGCTGATCCAGAACCGGGTCAGCAGATAGCGCTTGCGCAGTTGCTCGGCCTCTTCGGACGACAGCTCCGGATCGGCCTCCACCAATTCGGGCGGCGGCGGCTCGACCTGGGTACCATTCTCAGCGGCGATCTCGATGATCGGCGCCTTCTCGGGCGCCTGTCCCCCCGGCCGCGCGATGTCCTGAACCTGTCCCATTCCGCGATAACAGCAACGCAACCAGAAGGTTCCCACCCGGGTTCCCGCGCAATTCGCGCCGCTTTCAGGGCACCTGCGTGTTCGGCGCCATCGGTGGGGCGCGATACAGCGGCACGGGAACGACCTTGTGCAGCACACGCGACAGTTCCTCGATCGAATAGGGCTTGCGCAGCAGCTCGAAGCCGTGCGTGCCCTGCTGCACCAGCACATGGCTGTAACCGCTCGCCAGCACGACCGGCACGTTGAGCTCGAGCCGCCTGATTTCCTCGGCAAGCTCCAGCCCGGTCATTCCGGGCATCACGACATCGGTGAAGACGACGTCGAACCGGCTGGTGCCGCCGATAAGCTCCTCCAGCGCGTCTCTGGCGTTGTCGACCAGCGTGGTGCGATAGCCGAGCTCGGCCAGCGCTTCGGTCGCCGATCTGCCGACGTCGATGTTGTCCTCGACCACCAGCACCGACATGCCTCGACCGCCGATCGGCTCCGCATGGCTGCCGTCCTCGCCACGCTGCACCTGGGCTGGAGCGACGCGCGGCAGATAGAGCGTGAACGTCGCGCCGCGCCCCTTTTCGCTCGTGACCCCGATTTCGCCGCCGGACTGCTTGGCGAAGCCAAACACTTGCGAGAGACCGAGGCCGGTGCCCTGGCCGATGGTCTTGGTCGTAAAGAATGGCTCGAAGATGCGTCCGAAATGCTCCGACGGGATGCCGACGCCGGTGTCCTGGACGGTGATGGCGACATAGCCCAGCGGCGGACGGTCGTGCGGCGCCGACGGCGTCGGCAGCGCCGCTGCTGGGGCGACGGTGATGCTGAGACGTCCCTGGCCGGCCATCGCATCGCGGGCATTGACGGCCAGGTTGATCAGTGCCGTCTCGAACTGGCCGGCGTCGGAATTGACGTAGCACGGCTCGTCGGGAACGGAGACCACGACCTCGACGCGCGACCCGACCAGGGTCTTGGTCATGTCGCGCAGGGCGACGACGCTGCGGCCGATGTCGAAGACCTCCGGCTTCAGCGTCTGGCGCCGGGCGAACGCAAGGAGCTGCGACGTGAGCTTCGATGCGCGCGCCACCGTATCCGAGATCGCGTCGATATAGCGCTGCCGCCGCTCATCAGCCAGATTCGGCCGGCGCAACAGATCGGCCGAGGCCCGGATCACGGTCAGCAGATTGTTGAAGTCGTGCGCGACGCCGCCGGTCAGTTGTCCCAGCGCCTCCATGCGCTGACCGTGCTTGAGCGCATCCTCGGCTTCGAGGCGGCGGGCGGCCTCGACATGCAGGCGCTCGGTCCGCCGCCGGGCAAGGGCCAGGAAGACGATGAGCAGCGCGGTTGCCGGGATGCCGAAGATGAGGTGCCGGCCGATCGTGCCGAGCCAGCGGTTGCGGATGGTCGACGTCGCCAGCCCTGCCGAGACGTAGACTGGATAGCCACCGAGCCGCTGATAGCCGACGAGACGCTCGACGCCATCGACCGGCGAGATCTCGGTCACGAGCTGCTCCGTATCTGCGGCCCCGGCGGGGACGTCGCTGGGGTCCGCGGCCGCGCTTCTCCCGGCGGCCGGGAAGCGCGCCAGAATGAGGCCATCGAAGCGGCGCAGCGCGAAGTAGCTGCCGGGCGCCCGGCCGATCCGGGCATAGAAGTGCTCGAAATAATCCGGAAGCACCGAAGCCTGGATGATGCCGGTGAAGCTGCCGTCGTCGCTCTGGCGGCGGCGGCTGATGCTGAAGAACGGCGCGCCCTGATAGGGCGGCCGCGGCGTCAACTGCGCGCCGATGAAGGTGCCGATGCTGTCCTTGACGTGGGCACTGAAGTAGTCGCGGTCGAGGAACGTCATGTCCGGCGCCGGATAGATCATGCTGTTGACCAGCGGCCGGCCATTGGCGTCGAACACCCAGGCGGACTTCATCTGCGGCAGCGCGTCCGACAATTGCCGCAACCGAGCATGCAGCACCTGCTCGCGCGCCTTGATGTCGGCATCCGACAGGTCGCGGACGACCTCGTCGATCTCCGAGAGGCTGCGTTCGATGGTCTCGAACACCTTCAGCGCGTGCTCGTGGACGATTTCGAGCGAGCGGCGGATCTCGCGATCGGCCTCCTCATATGTCGTGCCGTGGGATACGTAGGCCGCGATCACGAACAGCGCGACGGGAAGCGCGAGGGACGCGATCATCATCCAGCGCAGCATCGTCAGCGATTTGCGTTGTGCGGTCTGCACGGTCGCTCCGGCTTCAAAGGGCCACGAGCTTAACGCAATCGACGGCAGCTACAAACTAGCCGCGCCCGGAACTTGCACCAGTTTCGGGCGCGGAAGGTCAGATCGAAAGTGGTCGGCCCGGCTAGATCTGCCGCTCGACCAGCTTGAGCTTCAGCTCCGCGATCGCCTCGGCCGGGTTGAGCCCCTTCGGGCAGGCCTTGGCGCAGTTCATGATGGTGTGGCAGCGATACAGCCGGAACGGATCCTCGAGGTTGTCGAGCCGCTCGCCGGTCGCCTCGTCGCGGCTGTCCTTGACCCAGCGGTTGGCCTGCAGCAGCGCGGCCGGACCGAGATAGCGCTCGCTGTTCCACCAGTAGCTCGGGCACGAGGTCGAGCAACAGGCGCACAGGATGCACTCGTAGAGGCCGTCGAGCTTCTCGCGATCCTCGTGGCTCTGCCGCCATTCCTTCTGCGGCGTCGGCGAGGTCGTCTTCAGCCAGGGCTCGATCGAGGCGTATTGCGCGTAGAAATTGGTGAGGTCCGGCACCAGGTCCTTCACGACAGGCTGGTGCGGCAGCGGGTTGATCTTGACCGCGCCGTCCTTCACGTCGTGCATCGACTTGGTGCAGGCCAGGGTGTTCTGGCCGTCGATGTTCATCGCGCAGGAGCCGCACACGCCCTCGCGGCAGGAGCGGCGGAAGGTCAGCGACGGATCGATGTGGTTCTTGATCCAGATCAGCCCGTCCAGCACCATCGGGCCGCAATCTTTGACGTCGACGTAATAGGTATCGACGCTCGGATTCTTGCCGTCGTCCGGATTCCAGCGATAGACCTTGAACTCGCGAACCTCGGCGGCGCCGGCCGGCTTGGGCCAGGTCTTGCCGCCGGTGATCTGAGAATTCTTCGGAAGTGCGAACTCAGCCATTTCGGAAGGCCTTCTTGGGTTTGACGGACGGGCTCAGGTCACACGCGATCAGTACACGCGCGCCTTCGGCGGAATGTACTGCACGTCGTTGGTCATGGTGTAGTTGTGCACCGGACGGTAATCGATCGTGGTCTTGCCATCCTTGCTGTCGATCCACGCCAGCGTGTGCTTCATCCAGTTCGTGTCGTCGCGATCCGGGAAGTCCTCGCGTGCATGGGCGCCGCGGCTCTCGGTCCGGTTCGCCGCCGAGTCCATCGTCACGACCGCCTGCGCGATCAGATTGTCGAACTCCAGCGTCTCGATCAGGTCGGAATTCCACACCAGCGAGCGGTCGGACACTGCGATGTCACCGATGCCGCCATACACCTTGTGGATCAGGTTGTGGCCTTCCTGCAGCACCTCGCCGGTGCGGAACACGGCACAGTTGGTCTGCATCACGTTCTGCATGCTCTCGCGAAGCTTCGCGGTCGGCGTGCCGCCGGAGGCGTGGCGATAATGATCGAGCCGGCTCAGCGCCTTATCGGCGGAGTCCTTGGGCAGGTCCGGCTGCTTGCCGTTCGGCGTCAGCTTCTCGGCCAGCCGCAGCGCCGCCGCGCGGCCGAACACCACGAGGTCGATCAGCGAGTTCGAGCCGAGCCGGTTGGCGCCGTGCACGGAGACGCAGGCCGCCTCGCCCACCGCCATCAGGCCGGGCACGATCGCGTTGTCGTCGCCGTCCTTCTTGGTCAGCACCTCGGCGCGATAGTTGGTCGGGATGCCGCCCATGTTGTAGTGCGCGGTCGGCACGATCGGGATCGGCTCGCGCGTGACGTCGACATTGGCGAAGATCTTGGCGGATTCGGAGATGCCGGGCAGGCGCTCCTGCAGCACCTTCGGATCGAGATGGTCGAGATGCAGGAAGATGTGGTCCTTCTTCCGGCCGACGCCGCGGCCTTCGCGGATCTCGACGGTCATCGCGCGGGAAACGACGTCGCGCGAGGCGAGGTCCTTGGCGGACGGCGCGTAGCGCTCCATGAAGCGCTCGCCCTCGGCGTTGACGAGATAGCCGCCCTCGCCGCGCGCGCCCTCGGTCACCAGACAGCCGGAACCGTAGATGCCGGTCGGGTGGAACTGCACGAACTCCATGTCCTGCAGCGGCAGGCCGGCGCGCAGTGCCATACCGCCGCCATCACCGGTGCAGGTGTGCGCCGAGGTACAGGAGGCATAGGCGCGGCCATAGCCGCCCGTCGCCAGGATCGTGGTCTGGGCGCGGAATCGGTGCAACGTGCCGTCATCGAGCTTGAGCGCGATGACGCCACGGCAAACGCCCTGGTCGTCCATGATCAGGTCGATGGCGAAGAACTCGATGAAGAACTCCGCGGCGTGCCGCAGCGACTGGCCATACATGGTGTGCAGCATGGCGTGGCCGGTGCGGTCGGCGGCGGCGCAGGTGCGCTGCGCCTGGCCCTTGCCGTAGTCCAGGGTCATGCCGCCGAACGGCCGCTGGTAGATCTTGCCGTCCTCGGTGCGCGAGAACGGCACGCCCCAATGCTCGAGCTCGTAGACCGCCTCGGGCGCGTTGCGCACCATGTATTCGATCGCGTCCTGGTCGCCGAGCCAGTCCGACCCCTTGACGGTGTCGTACATGTGCCAGCGCCAGTCGTCCTGATGCATGTTGCCGAGCGAGGCCGAGATGCCGCCCTGCGCCGCCACCGTATGCGAGCGGGTCGGGAACACCTTGGTGATGCAGGCGGTGCGCAAGCCCGCCTCGCTGCAGCCGACGACCGCGCGCAGGCCGGCGCCGCCGGCGCCGACCACGACGACATCATAGGTGTGGTCCTCGATCGGATATGCTCTTCCGTTCGTCGCGGGCGCGCCGTTCGCGCTGCCATTTGCTCCGCCGGCCATGGCCTAGACTCCAGTGGACAGTTTGATGAGGGCGTAGATCGAGGCGAGCGCCACGGTCACCGCGAAGAAGTTGTTGGCCATGATCGCGACGAGCTTGAGCGGCTCGCTGTGCACGTAGTCCTCGATCACGACCTGCATGCCGATCTTCATGTGCCAGCAGCTCGCGATCACGAACAGCAGCATGATCACGGCAATCGGAATCGAGCCCAGGATCTGCGCCGCGCCGGCCTGGTTGCGGCCGAGCAGCATGATCACCACGATCACGACCGGCACGATCAACAGGGTCATCGCGACCGCGGTGATGCGCTGGCGCCAGAAATCACCGGTGCCCGAATGGGCCGCGCCGAGGTTGCGGACGCGGCCGAGCGGGGTGCGCATCGACTTCGCGCGTGCGTTGCTCATCGGCCGCCTCCCACTGCGTAAGCCACGATCCAGACCAGGACAGTCAACGTGATGCCCCCGATCAGGGCGCCCCAGGTGAGCGTCTCGCGCTCATTGGGCTTGAAGCCGTAGCCGAGGTCCCAGACGAAGTGGCGGATGCCGGACAAGAGATGGTGCAGCAGCGCCCAGGTGTAGCCGAACACGATCAGGCGGCCGAGGAAGCTGCCCATGAACCCCTGGACGTAGGAGTAGGCGCTGGGACCAGACGCGGCGGCGATCAACCACCAGGCCAGCAGCAGCGTCCCGAAATATAGTGCAACCCCGGTGGCGCGATGGACGATCGAGAGGATCATCGTCAGCGTCCAGCGGTAGGTTTGCAGATGCGGCGAAAGCGGTCGTTCGATCCTGGCTGTCATTGGTTGCTTTGATGATTTCTTGTGGGCCGTGAACGGAAGGGGCTTGCGGCCATGTGGATCGGCAAGGCGGGGTTTATTTACGGAGAAGGAACAGGCGTTGCAACGAACAAATCGCCCAAAACCGAACGACGATTCAGTGCTAGGCGGCCGGTGGAAAAAGGACCAATGGCCGCCGTGGTATACCAGAAACCGCTCATGGCCGGATGCGGCGAACTATTGTTCATTCCTACCTCCTCAGCAAGGCCGCGCCCAACGCGGCAAGACTGTTGAATGGCACGGAATGTCGAGCATTGATTCACCGCTTAACCACGGTCCTGAGAGCGCCCGTTTCGCGACAAGAGCCAGCGCCATCTGATGATTCTGCAAACCTGCCCAGAGCGATTCGCGGAGCAACAACCCGCACCGCGACCGCCTGCGCTGGCGCAAATCCCCCTCGATCTCCCCCGTTCCTGGCAACGCCGCGCAGCCCTCCGCCGGTCGTTTTTGCCGCATATCGCCGCCGGGCGAAGCAGCTTAGTCTGTGCGAGGTACAGCAGACGCGGTGCAGGGAGCCTCGATGCCGCTGCCGACGGTCCGACCGACAACCACCGAACGCCCGGCGGCCCTGCCGGCGCGCAAGGTGTCGTCGCACGAGCCCGCCGAGGAGCCCCTGACCTGCGTGCTCGGCTTCACCGCCTCCGGCCTGTTCGCCGCCTGTCTCGCATTCGCCATCCAGCACGAGATCGCCTCGCTCGCCGTGCTCGAATTCGTGCTGATCTGCGCCGCGCCGCCGCTGGCCGCGCTCGCCGGCCTCGCGATCGGACGACGGCGCTAGGCCGCCGTCACTTCGTGTAGATGTCCTTGTACTGGTCACGCAGCACGTTCTTCTGCACCTTGCTCATCGCATTGCGCGGCAGCTCGTCGACCACGAACACGCGCTTGGGCATCTTGAATTTCGCCAGTCGGCCGTCGAGGCCCTTGAGCACGCCGGCCTCGCTGACATCAGCCCCCGGATGGCGCACCACGACCGCGGTGACACCTTCACCGAAATCAGGATGCGGCACACCGATGACGGCGGACTCGACCACGCCCGGCATGGCGTCGATCTCGCTCTCGATCTCCTTCGGGTAGACGTTGAAGCCGCCGGAGATCACGAGATCCTTGCCGCGCCCGACGATGTGGACGTAGCCCTGTTTGTCGATCTTGCCGAGATCGCCGGTGATGAAGAAACCATCGTCGCGGAATTCCGACTTGGTCTTCTCCGGCATCCGCCAATAGCCCTTGAACACGTTCGGGCCCTTGACCTCGATCATCCCGATCTCGTCGCGCGCGAGCTCCTTGGCCGTTTCCGGATCGGTGACGCGCACCGACACGCCGGGCAGCGGGAAGCCGACCGCGCCGGGCACGCGCTCGCCGTCATACGGGTTCGACGTATTCATGTTGGTCTCGGTCATGCCGTAGCGCTCGAGCACGGCATGGCCGGTGCGCGCGAACCACTCGCGATGGGTGTCGGCGAGCAGCGGCGCCGAGCCGGAGATGAAGAGCCGCATGTGGCTGGTCGTCTCCTTCGACAGCCGCGGGTTCTGCAGCAGCCGCGTGTAGAAGGTCGGCACGCCCATCAGCACGGTGGCGCGCGCCATCAGGTTGATGATCAGGTCCGGATCGAGCTTGGGCAGGAAGATCATCGACGCCCGCGCGAACAGCGTGACGTTGCTGGCCACGAACAGACCATGGGTGTGATAGATCGGCAGCGCGTGGATCAGCACGTCGTCCTTGGTGAAGCGCCAGGTGTCGATCAGGGTCAGCGAGTTCGAGGCGAGATTGTCGTGAGACAGCATCGCGCCCTTGGAGCGGCCGGTGGTGCCCGACGTATAGAGAATGGCGGCGAGATCGTCGGCGCCGCGCGGCACGGTGGTGAAGGCGGAGCCGGCCTTGTCGGCGGCTTCCGTCAGCGAGCCCGTGCCTGACGCATCGAGCGTTTCCACCTTGGCGCCGACCTTGGCCGCCAGCGCGCCGATGCCTTCGGCCTTCGCGGGATCGCACACCACGACGGTCGGCTCGGCGTCGCCGACGAAATAGTCGAGCTCGTTGAGCGTATAGGCGGTGTTGAGCGGCAGATAGACGCCGCCGGCGCGCACCGTGGCAAGATAGAGCACGAGGCCGGACACCGACTTCTCGGTCTGCGCCGCGACGCGATCACCCGGCTTCACACCACGGGCCACCAGCACGTTCGCCATCTGGCCTGCCCGCGCGATCAAATCGCCATAGGTGATGCGCTGGCCGTCGTGGGTCTCGATCGCCAGGCGGTTGGGATCGTCGAGGCCATCGAACAGGCGAGAGAACAGATTGGCGTTGGCGGCTTGGTTCATGCAACATTCCCCTGGGAGCATCGGCAGGCCGGCAGTGCCAGCCGGCGGAACATCATGCTCGACGAAGACGAAAAGGGCCGGACAGCGAACAAGACCGGTGACATCGCAGTCACCACGGTCGCCATCTCTGATCGAGGCTGCTCTAGCAAAAACGCCCTTTCGAAGGCAACCGGGAGACGCTGGGATATGGTCAAGGAAAAACGGATCGTGTGGATCACGGGCGGCGGCACCGGAATCGGCGAGGCCGGCGCACTGGCGCTCGCGGCCGAGGGCTGGACGGTGATCGTCTCGGGCCGGCGCATGGCCGCGCTCGAGGCCGTGGTGGCCAAGATTGCCGCGGCGGGCGGCACGGCCGAGGCCGTTGCGCTCGACGTCGCCAAGGCCGCCGACGTTCAGGCCGCGGCCGATGCCATCCTGGCGCGGCACGGCCGAATCGATCTGCTGGTCAACTCCGCCGGCGTCAACGTGCCGAAGCGGCGCTGGGACGACATGACCATCGAGGGCTGGAACCAGCTGGTCGAGATCAACCTCAACGGTGTGCTCTACTGCATGAAGGCGGTGCTTCCGGCGATGCGGGCGCAGCAGGATGGGACCATCATCAACGTCTCGTCGTGGGCCGGCCGCCATGTCTCGAAGATGCCGGGGCCGGCCTACACCTCGACCAAGCACGCGGTGCTGGCGCTGACGCACTCGTTCAACATGGAGGAATGCGTGAACGGCCTGCGCGCCTGCTGCCTGATGCCCGGCGAGGTCGCCACGCCGATCCTGGAGCAGCGCCCGGTCGTGCCGAGCGCCGCGGAGCAGGCGCGGATGCTGCAGCCGGAAGACCTCGGCCGCACCATCGCCTTTGTGGCGAACATGCCGCCGCGGGTGTGCGTCAACGAGATCCTGATCAGTCCGACGTGGAATCGCGGGTTCATCCAGACGCCGGGCAACAGGGATTGAGGAGCGCCGGATATCAAGCACGGCGAGCGCGCCTACAACTACTGCCCAGGACTTGGTCGTACGCGACCAGGTCCGCAACTTCGGTTCGGGCAAATACCCGGCAATGTCCTGACCGTTGAGGGGCCCCAGCGCAAGCTGGGGCCCCTCTCCTTATCATTTGGATCGTGAGGGCCGAGCGCGCGCCAAATAACCGGCGTCGTCCCTGCGAACGGGACCCATGCCGCACGATGTTTGTAAGAGGCAGGCTGCGAGTCCCGTGCAAGACAACTGAACCCTGTGGTTATGGATCCCGGGTCGGCGCGCTTCGCGCTTGCCCGGGACGACAGCTGTGGTTGGCGCGCCCGGCGTTGCCTCCGAGAAGCAGCTCGAAGGCGAACGATCTCGTTCTCGCGACACGATGCGCCCGAGCTGTGCTGAAACTCACCGCCCTCGAATCATGAGGGCGCGGGGAAGGCCGGGCGCTGGCCGCGCCCGTGGCCCGCCTGCGAAAGCAAATGCAGGCGGCAGGTACCACAGGTCTGGCCGAGAACGCCCGGCCTTCCCCGCGCAACGGTTTTAACGGCTGCTTCGCGTTCTCCTTGGCGCGCCGGGCTTGTTGGCCACCATCACGAGCGCGACACGCTAGCATCAGCACCCGCTTGATATCAGCATCGGGATATCAGGAGTAGAGTCGAGGAAGAGCGCGGTGGCTTGAGCGTTTGCAACTGCCCCGTTTCTCTTCCCCGCTCATCAA